>CBQVAZ010000330.1:0-4721 GCA_967720205.1 uncultured Gemmatimonadaceae bacterium
CGGCCTTCCACGTTCGGCATCGTTAGGCCGAGCAGCGCGGCCACAGTCGGCGCGATGTCGCGCATGTCGATCTTGCCGAGGTCGCGGCCAGGCGGCACACCGGAGCCGACGGCGATGAATATCGCGTCCATCGCAGTCACGTCCGGCGCGTAGCCGTGCGACCCGCCCGGCCGCACACTGCGCAACAGCGGCCCTCGCGTCACCCCGCTCACGCGGTACGGCGGCCGCATTGCGATAACGAAATCCGCGTCAGGCATTCCACCTAACGACTTCGCCTCGGCGCGCGTCCAGATCTTCGCGATCCCATTCGCCGTGTCCGCAGCGAGCTGCGCCAGCCTGGCGCCGACCTGGCGCTGCAACGCGGAGTCCGCGGGATCCTTCAACATGACACCTGCTGTCCCGGACGAGTTCCAGAGCGAGACACGCCAATCGAGCGGTCTGTCAGACGTGTCGCTCGCATATTTGATCCACCCTTCGCGTCGAAAGACGACACCTAACGACAGCTCCCGGTTGGCCAGCGCGTGCCCGTGGTCGGATACGATCACGATCGCGGCGCGGCCGCTGCTCGCGCGCCGTGCCGCCGCAACGACGCGGCCCACGATGCCATCAATCTTCTCGAGGACGCTTAGCGCCGACTTGCTAAACGGCGCCGTCTCGTGCTGTTCGTGATCCAACGCCGTCAAGTATGCCCACATAACGTCGGGCCGATTGCGCTCCAGCAGCCGGATGACGAATCGCGCGCGATTCTCATCGCCGGCCATGCTTTCGTCGATGCCGTCGGCGTAGCGCCCGAGCTCTATCTCCAGAGAAGTGAGCAAGCCCGGCGTCGAGAGAGCCGCGAGCAGCTTGCGATCGTCAGGCGTTCCGCGATTCCAGTGCTGCGGAATGTTCAGATCGATTGCCGCGCCGACTGTGACCGGCCAGTGCACGTTGGCAGTCTTAAGCCCGCCTCGTCTTGCGATGTCCCACAATGCGGGGACTTTGAGATCGCTCGTGTACCAGAACCAGCCACCGCCATTGCGGTCGAGTGGATCGAACGTCGTGTTGAAGGTGATTCCATGCCGCGCCGGCGAAACGCCAGTGACCATCGTCGCGTGGCTCGGATACGTCACTGTCGGAAAGACGCCGCGCACCGACGCGAACGCCCCTTCGCGCACGAGCGCACCTAACGCCGGCAACCTAACGCCAAGCTGATCGGCGCGCTTGATGTAGTCCGGATGCAGCCCGTCGAGCGAGATCATCACCAGCCGTGGCTGCGCTGATAGACGAGCGGGCCCCAAGACACAGGGACCCAAGCACGCGGCCGTAACAAGGACGAGGTGACGCACACTGCGTGATCCGCTCATGGTAGTCGTTTGCATTCAGAACACCGAGTCTTCAATCGTGGGTTCGACGCAGTCAAAGATAGATGAGGCGAAGACTCTCACGTTAGCCGTCACAAAGCCGCCCCATTCTGCGCGATCCGGCTCAGGCGCTGACAGCTTTCAGCGCCGTGCGCTATACGATTCGTGCCGGGCGGATCATTTACGACAGCGGGGCGGGACTCCGTTAACTGCTTCACCGCGGACGAACACGGACTAACGCGGACCGTTCGCGCTTCAACCGGACAGCATGCACGCTCAATTTTTTTTCTTTGTCCGTGTTAGTCCGCGTTCATCCGCGGCAGACCTTTCGTCTTACTAGCTCTTGGCTGGAAGCTCGATCGCCTGCGCGGGGACCTGCACGCCTGACGTGCGCCGAGTGCGCAAATACTTGCGCATGGCAACCCACGTGACAAGCGCGATCGCGCTGAGCGGCACGAGCCATCCTAACGAGGCGATGAACGCCGCAACGAAGAGCACGAAGTTGCGCCACATGTTCTTGAACGACTCGGCGATTGGGCCCGTGCCCGGTCCGCCGACAACGGGATACGGCTCGTGCACGCTGACTGTGAGTGTGCTGAGCGCGACGCGCGTGCGCAGAAAGCGCAGGCGTCCTTCGAAGCGCTCGATCTCTTCGCGGATGCGCGCCAGCTCGCGCTCCGCGGCGATGACGTCTTCCAACTTACCCGTGCGGGTCGCGAGGATCGCCTGGATGCGCTCCTCGAGCCGGCGAGCATTGGCTAGACGCGCCGTCACGTCGACGAACTGCTCCCCAACGTCTTCGGCCGTCGTGTTGACGGATTCAACCTTGCCTAACGGGGACAGGCCGGCCATCGCCGAGTCGAAGCGCGTCGCCGGGATCTTGAGCTCGATCGTCGCCGCTGGAACCTGATCCTGGCCAGTTGTGACGGAGGTATTCGTCACGTAGCCGCCCATGCGCTGGGCGAGTGCGCGGAGCGCCGCAACGGCATCGTTCAGCTTTTCCACCTGAACATTCGCCGTGCCGTTCCGGATGATCATGCTCGGCGCGACTGAATCGCGGGTCATTTGTACCTGACTCACGGCGTCCGCGGCTGCTTTGTCTTCGCGCGCTCCTGCCTGGTACTGGTCGCGCGCCATTGGAGCGGGGGCGGCGCTCGTGGCAATGCCACGCTCGTCGTCTGGCGCAACGGTCGCAGCGTTGCGATCGCACGCGGCAAACGAGACGGCTACTGCGAGAGTCGTTATGAACAGGGCAAGCTGACGGGCGCGCATTTTGGTCCCTACAAGGGTTGAGGTTGTCTCGCGTTCCCTAGTGAGACGTCACCACGCGCCGTTTCTTGCACACCGTCAGGGAACGGACCCCGCGCTCACAAGGGGGTAGTAGCTATTCTTGAGCCTCCCGCAATCACGCAAACAATGTCTCGATCGACACTTCCAGCTCTCTCGCTCGGCCTCGTCGCACTGATTAGCAGCGGCCTGTACTCTCAACAACGGCCGGCCACCGCCGCAGGTCGAGCCGCTCCGCAGTCCGCGGCGATCGGCGATATCCGCTATGAGGTCGGGTTCAATCCGACGCTCGCCGGCGAACGGCTGCTGCGAGTGACGATGCGCTTCAGCGTGACTGGAAACGAACCAGTGCTGCTGTCGCTTCCGGCCTGGACGCCGGGGGCGTACGAGATCTCCAACTTCGCGCGCAACGTGTGGCGCTTCAGCGCGTTAGGCGGCGACAAGCAGCTCACGTGGGACAAGCTGGACTACGACACCTGGCGCGTGCGTCCCGATGGCGCGCGCGCGGTCACGGTGACATTCGACTACCGCGCCGATTCCCTGGACAACGCGATCGCGGACACGCGCAGCGATTTCGCGTTCTTCAACGGGACGAACATCTTTTTCTATCCCGAGGGGCGCGGCTTCGATTTCCCGGCGACGGTGACGGTCACCGCACCTAACGACTGGCGCGTGACGACGGGGATGCCGGGGGCCGGCGCGCCGCGCACGTACCGCGCGGGGAACTACCACGACCTCGTGGATTATCCGACGTTCATCGGTCGCTTCGACGTCGACAGCAATACGATTGGTGGCAAGACCGTGAGGCTCGCGACATATCCCGAGGGAGCGCTGCGCAATCCAGAGCGCGCCAAGCTCTGGGACGCGCATCGCAAGTTCCTCCCCGAGATGGCGAAGGTCTTCGGCGAGACACCGTTCGACACCTACACGACGTTCATCATGTTCGACACGTCGTACGCCGGTGCGAGTGCGCTGGAGCACAGCAATTCGCACTTCGGCATCTACACGCCGTTCATCATCGGAAATCCGATCCTTCCGTCGATCACGTCGCACGAAGTCTTCCACGCATGGAACGTGAAGCGCATGCGGCCCGCCGACCTCTGGCCCTACCGCTACGATGCGACGCAGCCGACGCCGTGGCTGTGGGTGAGCGAAGGCATCACCGACTACTACTCGGATCTCATGCTCGCGCGCGGCGGCGTGATCGACTCGTCTGCATACCTCCGCTCGCTCAACGAAAAGATGGACGAGGTTGGCTCCCTGCCACCCGTCGCACTCGAGGACGCGTCGCTGTCCACGTGGATCCATCCGACGGACGGCACGGGCTACATCTACTATCCCAAGGGCGCGCTCGCAGGCTTCCTCATTGACGTGATGGTGCGCGACGCCAGCGATAACAAGCAGTCGCTGGACGACGTCATGCGTGACGTCTATCAGAATTCGTACAAGAAGGGCAACGGCTTCACATCCGACGATTGGTGGGGAGCCGTTAGGCGCGCTGCCGGTGGACAAGGCACCCAGTTCGACGACTTCCGCACGCGCTTCATCGATGGACGTGAGCCGTTCCCGTACGCGCGCGTGCTGCCACTCGCGGGGCTGCGCGTGCGCACCGACTCGCTGCGCAGTCCGCGCATCGGCGTTCTCACCGAGGCTGACTCGAGCGGCGTGCGCGTAACGAACGTTGAATCTGGTTCGGCCGCTGACAACGCCGGGGTGAAAGCTGGCGACATCCTCGTTCGCGTCGGCGACATCGCGGTGAACGATCCGTCGTTCGGCGAGCGCTTCCGAGCGCGCTATCGCACGACAGCGGAGGGAACTGCGCTCCCGGTTGTTGTCCGGCGCGAGGGCCGTGAGACGTCGTTGCAGCTGCCGGTGCGCATGACGATCAGCACGCGCCTGGTTCTGGAGTTCGATTCGACCGCGTCGGCCAAGGCCGCGCGCATCCGGCGCGGCATCTTCACCGGCCAGCGCGGCTGACGCCTAACGCTTAGCTGCTGCGTCGCCCTCGATTGCGCGACGCAGCAGCATCGCCTGGCCGGCATGATACGCGGTATGGGCGAGCAGGCCGGCGATCGTCGCCCGGTAGCTCAC
>CBQVAZ010000331.1:0-4715 GCA_967720205.1 uncultured Gemmatimonadaceae bacterium
GCGTACCCGTCTTGTCAAACACCATGCGCGGTGTGCCAAGCTGATCGGCAACCAGCGTGGGGTGCCAGTTCGGTCCATCTCGTTGTACCAGGCCAGCGCCAATATGCCGAACCCGAGGACCCAAAGGCCGACTGCCGTGTGAATCGACACACGGGTGTGGTCACCCCAGTCGAAGGCATTGCTCGAGCCCAGCGCAAAACTCATGCTCGTCGCTATCCCAGCCGCCGCGATGATCGAGCCGTTTAGCCCCAACAAGTGCGCCGACCGCTTGGACAGGGTCTTGGGCGTCAACAGCAGCCCCATCGAAGCGAGGGCGAAACAAGTCGCTACCACCGGCGCCATGCGTCCCGGGCTCGACACCTTGAGGGCGATATAGGACAGTCCCAGCAGCTCGTCGATTCCGACATTCACGTCGAAGACGTATTCGACAATGGTGAGGACACTCACGGCGCTGACCGTTCCCGCACACACGACGACCAGCCAACGTGGGCCCTGGCGAGCTACCGTCAGCAAGGCGAGACCAGACAGCACGAAACACGCCGCGGTGTTGTGCGTCATCGGCGGCAGATGTGGCTCGAACTGGATCAGCGAGGGGATGTGAGAGAACCAGGCGGCCAGCACAGTCAGACCCATTGCGACGAGGAACACAGCCGAACCCGTCGCCAAGCGGGACGGCCAGGGACCTACACGGACGGTCTCAGTCACGCTGTAGATTCCCTTTCACGTTGCTCGCCAGAAGTCAGAATGGATCGCCTTCGCACCAGCTGCTCACGCGTGGAAGATACGCCGCTCCGCTGGCGAACGTCCATCATACTTTGGTGTCGATTTTCGGGCTATGGCGCAGAAGGAATCGACGCCTTAGCGGCGGTTGTGCGCTAGCCTTGATTCACCAGCAATTCACGCTGTGCTCAGTTCCGGTCTGCGCAGCATCGCAACGCACGAGCAACCGAAGATGCGTAATGCGGCGGGCTGCATGGGTCGCAGCACCGACGACACGATGTGCTCCGGCCGCCACCTGTAATTCCCGAACTGAATATCTCATAGTCTTCCCGCACTGCTAGTCAGCAGTTGTCTTTGTTGAAATCATCGGAGCCGTAACTGACGCAGTGACAGCTAACGATGGCATGACTCAGTAAGTCCACGCGTCGTATGCTTGTTTTGGCTCGGCATAGGGGCCGACAACGGTTTAGGAGAGCAGGAAGGTCGGCCGCGGTTCGCGAGCGCTAGGCGGAGTGCAAATGATGGACCTTGCTCCTCTCGACGGACAACACGCGTTGTGGCTTCTTGCGGCCAACACGCTGTTACAAGAGCTCGGTGTACCCGTACCGGTCATTCCGACCGCGTTGCTGATCGCCGCGCGCGTAGTGCGCAATCCTGTCGACCTCGTGTTGTTGACCGGTGTAATCGTCGTGGCGAGCCTCGTCGGCAACATCATATGGTTCGCCGTCGGACGCCGGTATGGCGCTAGTGTCCTGCCCGTACTGTCCCGCAGGTCGCGCGCTACCAATGCATGGTTGTCGCGCATCGAGCAGGCCTTCCAAAGCCGCAGCTCACTGTTGCTTGTCATGGGCCGCTTTGTACCCGGCGCCGCACTCGTCACTTCTCCACTCGCCGGCGCTCTGGGAATGAGCGTCGGCAAATTTATCGCGCTTACCGCGGCCGGCGCCGCGCTTTACGCCGTCGTAGTGCTCGGGCTGGGCGTGCTAATGCGGAATGGGATTGAAGCACTGTTGCTAGCAGCGAGCGATCTGCGATGGCCTATCGTCTTTAGCTTGGCGGTCATCGCTGCAGCGTACGCGGCGTCCCGCTGGTGCCGCACCTACGTGCTTGGGATTTTGCTAGCCCGGCGGCATCAGGCGGCAAGTCGTACCAACCCATCGATCGAAACCGTTGTGCAATAGCTGCAGCACCAACCATTTGCCAACAGCGCGGCAGTCAGTGACGGCGTATTGGAGTTCGTCATGGTTATCGTCCTAACCCGGCATGCTTGCGGCCGCATTTTGCTCCACATTATCGCGATGGTTTGCGACGGCCAGGTTCGCTGGCACTGCGCCGGCATTGCGCGGGAATTGTCTTCATGATCGCTCCAGCCATGCTAGCGATCGATCAGCGAGTCGATCACATCCTGGTGCTGGCCGCGTAGGCGTGATCGACTTTGCTTGTGTCACGTATGTGCTCGACGCCATGAATCGATCCTTCGTGAACAGCCGGACGTTGCGAGAGCGACCTGATTCACTCAAGCCCCTCCCAACGTTGCTCGCGCTGACGACGCTGGCCGTCGTCGGAATGCCGGGATCGGCGTACGCACAGACGCTCGATGCTATCTCGAGGGTCGCATGCTACCTAGCGCTCGCGAACGACATCACACCGCTCATCGGACGCCACGCTCGCGATACCGCCGCGGCCGACACGGCATGCGATTCTCAATCCTCGACCGCCACGACGACGCCCTCGGAGCGCAAAAACGGTTCAAAGTCGTCGCCGCGCGGCCCGAGTGGTGCGAGGGGCGATGACTCCGGCAAGCCACCCAGTCGTGCGAAGCGGTCGGCAACGAAGGGTACTCGGGACGCGGGCCAGAATCGGCCACCCGTGAGTGACACCGTGAGGCCCTCATCGGAATCTGAAGTCCCGCAGAACAACGATTCACTCTCGGATGGACCGAATCAGCATCCTTGATTCGCATTGCTTCGACGGGTTACGCGGGATGGATCTGCGCTACGGAAAGATGGCCTTGGTTACAAGAGACCCACGTGGAAGCGGACGTGCAAGCGCGCTAGTGCTCGCCAAGGCAAAGCCTCACGTGATCGTGCACTACGGCCGGGGCACTTCGGAGGCCGAAGGGGTGGTTGCCGAGATCCGAGAGGCGGGCGGTCGCGCTGACCTCGCCGCCGCCGATCTGGCCGCTATCGACGGGCCTCATCAGCTCGATGGCGGCACTAACACCTATTCCGTGAGAAGAATGGGTTGGAACGCAGAGAAACCATCGAGCGCGCGAGCTCCGCGTGCTGTTGTGTGAAACCTACCGAAGGATTGCTGCTGCGAGACCACTCTTTGCCGTGCTGGGCATCCCGTGATTACGGACGTAACGGAAGGCTCGTGCATCGGTCGCGGAAAGCCCAACGGACGGGTCACATTTGCTCGGCGGTGTTGTGATCGCCGGCGAGCGTTTGCTCTACAAAAGTAACGAACGCGCGCACCTTCGCGCTTGCCCGTCGCCCCGTCGCGAACACCGCCCATAGGTCCAGCGGCGGCAGCGACCAGTCGTCCAATACGACCTTGACGAGCCCGCGCTTGAGCTCGCGCGCAAACATCCACTCCGACGCGACCGCAAAGCCCAGATCGCACAAGACTGCGTCACGCACGCCCTCCGCGGCCGTAATCCGTAGACGGCCGTCGAGCGTCACCGATTTCTTCATGTCGCTCTTTCTGAACATCCACTCACTCCCTCCACCCTCCGCGTCGTACACGATCGCCTCCAACGACCTGAGGTCCTCGGGACGCTTCGGCTCGCCATGGTTCTGAAAGTACACAGGCGTCCCCACCACGCGAAGCCGACTTTGACCGATCTTCCTTGCCGTCAGCGCAGAGTCTGGGAGCGAGCCCATGCGCAGCGCGACATCAACGCCTGCCGCGATGAGATCGACGTTACGGTCATCGAGAAGGACTTCCAGTTTTAGCGCCGGGTGCTCGGCCAGAAAAGCCGCGAGTTGCGGCAAGATGTTGAGCCGCGCGAAGGTTACGGCGGCGCTGATTCGCAGCACACCAGACAGGCTTGTGTTCGCACCGCGCGCCGCCACCTCGGCCTCGTCCGCTTCTTCAATGGCTCGCTTGGCGCGCTCGTAGAAACTGTTGCCGGCCTGCGTCGGAGTGAGACCTCGCGTGGAACGAAAAAGCAGGTGCACGCCGAGTCGGTCCTCGAGTTGCGCGACGGTCTTGGAGACGGCCGGTTGTCCAATGCGAAGCTCACGAGCAGCAGCCGAGAACGATCCGGTTTGTACCACGCGTACGAAGGCGTACATTGCGGCAAGACGGTCCATCGTCAACTCTCTCGGGAAATAAGGGATATCGTCTCCGAAGCACTATCGAAACGCCGCGGCAATAGCGAGGCGATAGGCAACAAAGCAGACCGGACGAGGTCTATGCGAGCGCATGGCAGCGTTGCGGTGATCCAACACGCAATCCCGCGCCAATATGCGTCCATCAGGCGACTCCCCGCCGAAGTCTCTGGTAACCAGCGACATGTCATGTCGTCACAGTAGATGGATGTGATCACACCGAAATTGCAAAGGGGAAACCCGATATCACGAATGTGACGAACGGCGAACTCCCTGCCTTCTCCGGCGTTCTGCTCCGGTATCGCACTGCAATCGGGCATGACGCAGTTGGCCTGACACCGACGAGACGTTCGCCGGCACACCAAAGAACGACAACGTCAGGGAGACGAAACGCGGGCGCGAGGAATAGAACTTATTACTCGGAGGAATAGGACAGATGCACGCTCATCTGTCAGGCCACACGACGAGGCGTCGCTGCGGCTAGTAGACCGTTTCGACGGATACGCTGAACGTGTAACCCGCACGCCGTTCGGTCCTGATATAGCGAGGGTTCGCGGGATCCACCTCGAGCTTGCGCCTCAGCCGCATGATCTGCATATCGACCGACCGGTTGTAGACGTCATCGCCATGCAGCCGCGACATGTCAAGGAGCTGGTCCCG
>CBQVAZ010000332.1:0-4713 GCA_967720205.1 uncultured Gemmatimonadaceae bacterium
ACGCTCGCTATTTACGTGTTCATCCTCGCGACCTTCGTCGGGTTCGTGGTGATCGCGCGCGTTCCAGCGATCCTGCACACGCCGTTGATGTCGGCGACAAACGCGATCCACGGCATCGTGTTGTTGGGAGCGATGTTGGTGGCCGGCTTCGCTGACACGCCGCTGCTCAAAGGGATCGCGTTCGTCGCGGTTGTGTTAGGCGCCGCGAATGTCTTTGGCGGCTTCGCCGTTACGGAGCGCATGCTGGACATGTTCAAACAGCAGCAGCCGAAGACTCCGGTCAAAACCGAGAAGCCGTGACATTCGATTTGCGTGGCGCCGCGATCAGCCTGAGCTACATCGCGGCGGCGGTGCTCTTCATTATCGGGTTGCAGCGACTCAGCTCGCCGAAGTCAGCGCGTTCGGGGAATCGGCTCGCGGCCGTCGGCATGTTCGTGGCGCTCGTCGCGACGTTGTTCGATCGGCAGATCGTTTCGTTCTGGCTCATCGCGTTAGGTGTGCTGGTCGGCGCGATCATCGGCGTCGTCTTCGCACGGCGCGTACCGATGACCGCGATGCCACAGATGGTCGCTTTGTTCAACGGTGCCGGCGGTGCAACGGCCGCGCTGGTATCGATCGCGGAGTACATCCACGCATCGAGTCGCGGCCCCGTCAGCACGGTTGTGAGCATCGCGGTCGTACTCGGTACCGCGATCGGCGCCATCTCGTTCAGCGGCAGTCTGATCGCATTCGGCAAGCTCCAAGAGATCCTGAGCTCCAAGCCTTTGCTCTTTCCAGGCCAACGGTTTCTGCAGGCTCTCGTCCTTCTCAATTCGTTAGGCGTCGCCGTCCTCGTTGTGACTGGTCGCGGCGGCGTGAATGCCCTCTGGTGGCTGTTTGCGGCGACGCTGACACTCGGCGCGTTGGCCACGCTCGCGATCGGCGGCGGCGACATGCCCGTCGTGATCGCGGTGCTCAACTCGCTCACGGGTCTGGCCACGGCGATCACCGGTCTCGAGCTGAACAACGAGATGCTGATCGTGGCGGGAATGCTGGTGGGCGCGTCAGGCACGTTGCTCACGCTGCTGATGAGCAAGGCGATGAACCGCTCGTTAGGGAACGTACTCTTTAGTGGCTTCGGCGCCGTCAAGGCGACAGCCGGCGCGACCTCGAATGGAACGGCCCTCGTCGCGCGCGAGGCGAGCGTTGACGATACGGCCATCGCGCTGGCCTACGCGCGCCGAGTGATAATGATCCCCGGCTACGGACTGGCGGTCGCACAGGCACAGCACGAGCTGCAGGCGCTGGCGAGTGAGCTTGGACGTCGCGGCGTGGACGTTCGTTATGCAATCCATCCTGTGGCTGGACGAATGCCCGGCCACATGAACGTGCTGCTCGCGGAAGCCAACGTGCCGTACGACCAGCTCGTGGAGATGGAACAGGTAAATGGAACGTTCGACTCCACCGATGTCGCGCTCGTCGTGGGAGCGAACGACGTCGTGAATCCGGCGGCGCGCGAAGATCCGTCGTCTCCGATTTATGGCATGCCGATCCTCGACGCGGACAAGGCGAAGCAGGTCGTCGTGCTCAAACGCGGAATGAGCGTCGGCTTCGCGGGCATCGACAACGCACTGTTTTATAGGCCCAATACTCGGATGCTATTTGGGGATGCACGCAAATCATTGTCGCGTCTCGTCGAGGCGCTGAAAACGGTGTAACGCACCGCAACTTTTTTTCTCCTATGGCGAACACATTCTGGACGCGACTCCGCCGCATCTCGCTGACCCAATGGATCCTGATCGCCATGGTCGTTGGCGTCGTCATTGGCGTCTTGTGGCCGGAGACGGCGGTCAAGCTGCGGCCATTCTCCACAGTTTTCCTGCGCATGATCAAGTCCGTCATCGCGCCGCTCATCTTCTCGGTGCTAGTGATCGGAATCGCGGGGCACGGCGACGACTTGAAGCGAGTTGGTCGATTGGCGCTCAGAGCCATCATCTACTTCGAGATCGTGACCACAATTGCGCTCTTTATCGGCCTCGCCGCTGTCAACCTAACGAAGCCCGGTGTGGGCATTCAGCTCAGTGGCACCGCGCAAACCGGTCAGGAGCTGGCGAGCCGCCAGAGCACGTTCATGGGCGTCATCGAGCACTTGATCCCTGAAAGCATCATTCAGGCAGCGGCGACCAACGAAGTTTTGCAGATCGTCTTCTGGGCGGTTCTTTTCGCGTCGGCGCTCACGCAGGTGAAAGGAAAGCCGAAAGAAGTGATGCTCGGCACGCTGGAGAGCATCGCCGAAGTGATGTTCAAATTCATTGGCATCGTTATGAACTACGCGCCGATCGGCATCGCCGCCGCGATTGCCGTAACCGTCGGCGCGAGCGGTCTCGGTGTGCTCGTGAATCTCGGAAAGCTGATCCTCACGCTGTATGCCGCGCTCGTCGTGTTCGCTTTGGTGGTGCTGCTCCCGGTTGCCAAGATCGTGAGGCTACCCGTTAGGCGTTTCCTTGCGACGATCAAGGAGCCCGCGCTGATCGCGTTCTCCACGACTTCGTCGGAGGCAGCGCTCCCGCTCGCGATGCAGAAGATGGAGGCGTTCGGCGTACCGCGACGCATCGTCGCCTTCGTCATGCCGACGGGCTACTCGTTCAACCTCGACGGCACGACACTTTACCTGTCGATCGCTTCGGTTTTCGCCGCGCAGGCCGCGGGGATCGACCTCACGCTGGGACAGCAGTTGCTCATGATGCTGACGCTGATGCTCACGAGCAAAGGCGTCGCCGCGGTGCCGCGTGCATCGCTGGTGATCCTCTCCGGCACATTGGCGTCATTCGGTCTTCCGCTCGAAGCAGTCGCCGTCATCCTTGGCGTCGATGCGTTGATGGACATGGCGCGCACCACGGTAAATCTCGTGGGCAACTGCCTAGCGACAGTCGTTATGGCGCGGTGGGAAGGGGAGTTCGACGATGCGAAAGCGCACCAGGTGCCGGAGGCGAAAGCGGCTTGAGCGGGAGCAGCTAGCGGTCAGCGGGGCCGAGGAGCCGCGGGAGAAGTAAAGCCAGTAGGGTCCAGGCCGACGCGGCGCAACAGCGCGGCGAAATGCGGGCTGTGCCTAACGGCGTCGTACATCGGCTCCAGCAGGGCGAAGTTGCTCGGCCACATCTCGCGCGCATCGAGCGCACGCTCGAGCGCCGCAAGTGCGCGAGTCGAGTCGTGGAGACCGAGCAGCGCAAACGCGAGTGTGGTTTCAGCGCCCCACGGACGCTGGCGCATCGCCTCGATATCGCGAGCGAGCCGACTCGCTGTCATCGTGTCGCCAGTCGCGGCGCGAAGGTAAGCGACGATACCCGGCCAAACGAACGGCAGCGACGGACTGACGCGGTCCGTTAGTGCGCGCGCCTCTTCTCGGCGCCCGGTTGCAATGAAGGCGCTCGCGGCGTTGGTGAGCGTCACGGCGTTCGCGGAGTCCAGGTCGACGGCGCGTCTCGCTTCGGTCAGCGCTGCTTCGAAGTTCCCGGTGAAACGCAGGGCATTGGCGACCCAACCAGCGATCACCGACGAATAAGGATCGAGCTCTTTGGCGCGTTCGACCTCGGCGAGCGCTTCACGCGTGCGCGCTACGTAGAGAAGGAATCGCGAGTAGTGGAAGTGAGCGGCGGCATCGTTAGGGTCCACCGCGATCGCGCGGCGGTGCTCTTCTTCGGCGCGCTGCCACTGGAACGCGTGTTGGTACGCGAGAGCCATCGATGTGTGCGCCTCGGCCAGCGTACTGTCAAGCGAGAGCGCGCGTCCCGCTGCGGCCATGACCTGGTCGAACACAGAGTGCGGTGAAACGCCCCCAAAGTACGGCAGCAACTCCAGCGCAGCGCTCAGGCCTGAATATGCGCGAGCGAAGCTGCTGTCCTTCGCGATCGCCTGCCGGAAATTCTCGGCGGCCAATTTGATGCCGGCGCCGCGCCGGCGCAGGTTGAACTGGCCGCGAAGGTACAGATCGAGCGCTTCCACGTTGGCCGTTCCACGCGCCACGCTAGGCGCCGTCGACGCTGTGGCCGCTGGAGACAACTGCAGTTGCAGCGCGCTCACGATCGCGCTCGCCATCTCGTCTTGAAGCGCGAAGACATCGGCCGATTGCTTCTGGTATTGTTCGCTCCAGAGGATGGAGCCGTCGCTCGTCCGCGTGAGCTGCACGTTGAGGCGCATCTGGTCGCGTGATCGGCGCACGGTACCCGCGAGAAACGCGTCCACGGCGAGCGTTCGTCCAACTTCCTTCGGATCGACCTCGCGGCCGCCCGAGCGGAACGCCGAGCTGCGCGCGACGACACGGAGTCCACGCACCTTAGAGAGCGCAGTGGCCAGCTCCTCGGCCATACCGTCGGCGAAATAGGCGTCGGCTGTATCTCCGCCGGCGTTAGCGAACGGAAGAACCACGATCGATCGTGGCACGCCTGCAGTTCTACTAACCGCATCGGTGCGGCGTCGCTGGATCACGAAAAACACAACAGCCGCCACGAGAAGAATCGCGAGTGCTGGCACGACGCGTCGAACCGCGCGCCCCGAGACGGCGCGCACGCCTGTCAGCGGTACATCCGATCGGGAGATAACCGCGTCGAGCGCGTGCACGATTTCGCGCGCGGACTGAGGCCGCTCGGCGGGATCCTTCTTGAGACATCGCATAACGAGGGCAGCCAGCCCAGCGGGACAATCCGTACATCTGGATAGCAGCTCCGGCGGCGGCTC
>CBQVAZ010000333.1:0-4700 GCA_967720205.1 uncultured Gemmatimonadaceae bacterium
CATCGGCGGCGAGCATGGACGCCACACGACCTCCCATGGATCGCCCGCCGATGATAAGCACTTCGGGCTCGAGCCGCTGCCGCACATCGGTCACGACGGCCGAGTAGCACTCCTTGAGCTGGGGCATCGGGTCGGGACGGCCGCTTTTGTTTTCCTTGTACAGAAAATTGAAGCGCACGACGGCGAGACCGCGCCGAACGAACTCTCCGGTGGCTGCAACCATGGCGCGATCCTGCATGTTGCCGCCAGCGCCATGCCCGCAGACGAATACGACACGTCCATCGCCGCCCGCGACGTCGAGCGCCACGCTCGTCGCGCTATCACCCACGCGAACGCGCCAACTCTCGCTGCTCATCGTTAGGCTCCCATCATGCCGCTCAGTTTCGCCAGCACCTTTATGAGGTCGGGACTCGCGCCCAGCACCGGCGCGACCGGATCCTCGCCAAGACGCTCCATACGCTCGATCGCCGTCTTGATCGTAAACGCTCTGGGATCCAGCGAGTGATTCACCTCCTCCCACTCGAGGGGCATCGACACCGAAGCTCCCGGCAGCGGACGCACGCTGAACGGCGCGACGATGAGCTGACCCGTGCGGTTCTGCAAGTAGTCGAGATAGACCTTGTCGCCGCGCTTGGTCACATGACGCGTGATCGTCGTCGTATTGGGCAATTGCTTGATCACAAGGCGCGCCAGCAACTCACCTAACGTGCGAGTCTGCTCGTACGTCAGCTGCTGGCCTAACGGCAGCAGAATGTGCAGACCCGACTTTCCCGTCGTCTTCACGTAATTCGGCAGAGCGATTTCCTCACAGATATTGTGCAGCACCAGCGCGGACTCGATCACGTCCTTGAACGGCGCTTCCTTGGGGTCCAGATCGATCACGCACCAGTCGGGGAGCTGCAGCGAGCCCACTCGACTCATCCAGATGTGCAGCGGAATGGATCCCAGGTTCGCGATGTAGATCAGCGACTCCTCGTCGTCGCAGACGAAGTAGCTGATCTCGCGCTGCGTGTCTTCGCTCCAGATACCGACGGTGCGGATCCAGTCAGGCGCGAATTCCGGCGCGTCTTTCTGATAGAAGGACTTGCCGTCGATCCCGTCTGGGAAGCGCGTCATCACGACGGGGCGATTCCTGAGATACGGCAGAATCCACGGCGCGATCCCCTTGTAGTACTCGATCAGATCGCCCTTCGTGTACTTCTCGGCGGGCCAGAAAATCTTGGTCAGGTTCGAGAGGCTGATCGTCTTCTGCGACGTGGCCTTGGGAGCACTCGCCGCCTGATTCGCGCGCTTTTGCTCCGGCTTCTCGTTAGGTACTGCGGCTGTTTCACCCCAATGCTGACGCTCGCACTCGTGCGGCGGCTTGTCCTCGCGCATGCGCAGGAACGCGGGATGTCGCAGCACGCCGTCCGGCGTCCACTCGCGGAAGCGCACCTCGCACACATAACGCGGCTCGATCCACGCCGTCGTCTTGGTCTCGGGGATCGCCTCGCTCGGCCGAGGCTCCGCGTTAGGCGCGACCACCGGGCCGTGGCATGGCGCGTCCTTGCGGATGATCGGGTCGAAGAGTTTGCGCAGGTCGCGCAACAGCTGGTCGTTGAAGCCGGTGCCCGCTCGGCCGGCGTATACGAGCGCACCATTCACGTAATCGGCGAGTTGCAACGCACCCAGTCCGCTGCGATTTCCTTTCGGCTCCGTGAAGCCAACGATGACGAAGTCGCCCGTTTTCTCCGCCTTGATTTTGAGCCATTGCGGGCCGCGTCCTCCGCGGTACGGCGCGTCAGCCTTCTTCGCGATCACCCCCTCGAGCCCCATCGCTGTCACTTGGTCCAGAAACGCTTTGCCTTCGCGTGGGATGTGGTCCAGGTAGCGCACGGCGCCGATCCTGGGCGTGAGATCGGCGAGGAGTTGCTTGCGCTGCACGAGCGGAAGCGGTCGCACGTCGAAGTCCTCGAACGCGATGAGATCGAACACGAAGAACGCAGCCGGCAGCTCCACAGCCGCCCGCCTAACGTCACCAGGGATGGTTAGGCGTCCTCGCTTTTGCAGCAGCGCGAAGCTCGGCTTCCCCGTCTCGTCCAGCACGACAACTTCTCCATCGACGATTCCCGACTCGAACGGAAGTGCCTTGATGGCGCGCGCGACCTCGGGAAAGACGCCGGTGTAATCGTTGCCGTTGCGCGTGAACAAAAGCGCTTCACCGTGAGACTTCGCGGCGAGCAGACGGTAGCCGTCCAGCTTGAGCTCGAAGATCCAGTCGTCGCGCGTGAACGCCTCCTCGCGCGTCTCGGCGAGTGTTACTTGAACTTTTGTTGGGTCGACGCGCCCACGCGGTGCATCGGTTTCTTCCAGCGCCTTCCGGACCTTCGACGCTGGCGTATCGCCAGCCTTCACTTCCTCGACGGTCAAACCTGAAAGGACTGATTCTTCAGGGAACTCGTCGCCTGGCTTCTTCATCCAGGAGTCGCGCTCCTTGATGAGCAGCCACTCCTTTTCACTCTTCTTGATTTTCACCAGCGTCCACTTCCCGTGGAGCTTGTAGCCTTTGAGCTCGAAGAGGAGCTTGCCCTTCTCCAGCCCCTCTTTGAAATCCTCCAGCGGCACCCATTCGCCGCGGTCCCAGACGATGATCCCGCCGGCGCCGTAGTTCCCCGCCGGAATGATCCCCTCAAAGTCCCCGTACTCGAGCGGATGGTCTTCGACGCGCACCGCTAGGCGCTTGTCGTCCTGATCGTAGGACGGACCTCGCGGCACAGCCCAGGACTTGAGGACGCCGTCCATCTCCAGGCGCAGATCCCAGTGGAGCTGCCGGGCAGCGTGTTTGTGTACGACGAAGAGCCGGCCCTCGTCCGATGCGACTGTCCCCACGGGTTCCGGGGATCGGTCGGCGGAGCGCTTGGCGCGATATGTAGTGAGGCTGTCTGGCTTTCCGTCTTCGTCGGCCACTTTAAGACAAGATCAAAGGCTTCACCGCGGACTAACGCGGACAAACGCGGACACCTGAAATTCAACGTACCTAGCGCTCGCACCACTGGGAACAACGTGCTCTACACGCAGTTCCAAAGGATTCGTCCTGCCCTGTCCGTGTTAGTCCGCGTTCGTCCGCGGTGAGGCAGTTTGGTGGAGGGCTGTGGTGGAGCAGTTTTGGGCGGCTGGGATGACTAGTAGTTTTTCTTTCCCACCAATCGCGATTCCCACCGAAACAGCCATGCCAGTCCGATCAATCAGCACCGCAACCATATCCTTCGGGCTCGTCTCGGTCCCCGTCCAGGTGTATTCGTCATCTGAGTCGGCGGCGAGCGTCTCGTTCAACATGCTGCACAAGAAGTGCGGCTCGCGCCTGAAGCAGCACTATACCTGCACGAAGGACAACGAGGTCGTCCCCCGCGAAGAGACCGTGAAGGGCTACGAGTTCGCGAAGGATCAGTACGTGATCTTCACGCCGGATGAGCTCAAGGTCCTCGAAGAGAAGGCCACGAGCACGATCGACGTCGTGGAGTTCGTCCCTCTCGCCAAGGTGGACCGCGAGTACCTCGACAAGGTCTACTACCTGGGGCCCGACAAGGGCGGCGATCGCGCCTATCGCCTGCTCGCCAAGGCTCTGCTGGAGACCGGACGCGCCGCGTTAGGCCAATTCGCCGCACGAGGACAGCAGCACCTCGTCCTTCTGCGCCCGCGCGACGGCGTGCTCGTCATGGAGCAGTTGCATTACGCCGATGAGCTGCGTTCGCCGAGTGAGGTGCCGGTGCCTGAAGGTGACGTGAAGCCGACCGAACTTGCGCTGGCGAAGCAGCTGATCGAGCAAACGTCCGTAGATAGTTTCGAGCCGACGAAGTTCCACGACACGGTGCGCGAGCGCGTGATGGACGCGATCCAGCGGAAGATCGATGGTCAGGACATCACGGCCGACGCGAAGACCGACGGCGGCACGAAGATCATCGACCTCATGGAAGCGCTCAAAGCGAGCCTAACGAAGGACGCGTCCGCGAGCGAGGCGGCTGCGCCCGGGAAGAAGAAGAAGGTGTCGTGAAGCTTCTGGTAGGGACGAGCGGATTCGCGTTCAAGGAGTGGAAAGGGGTCTTCTACCCCCAAGGCACGAAGGACGGCGCGATGCTCGGCTTCTACTCCAGCCGCTATCCCACGGTCGAGATCAACAACACGTTTTACCGCCTGCCGCGAGAGCACCTGCTCGCGGATTGGGCATCGCAGGTGCCGGACGGCTTCACGTTCGCGATCAAGGCGAGCCGCAGCATCACGCACTTCTTACGGCTCAAGCCCGAATCGGCAAGGGCTTTGGCGTTTCTCTTGGCCAGCACCGCCACGTTAGGCGGCCGTCTCGGCCCGATTCTCTTTCAGACGCCGCCGGATCTCGAGAAGGACTTGGGTCGCTTGCGCGCCTTTCTCGACCTGCTCCCGCGCGAACGCCGCTTCACCATGGAGTTCCGTCACGACAGCTGGTTCGACGACGAAGTCTTCGCGGAATTGCGCGCTCGCGACCTCGCGCTATGCATCGGTGAGCAGGACGACTTTCGTTCGCCAGCTATTTCGACGGCGTCGTGGGGATATCTACGCCTGCATCGCTTCGACTATGCCGAGCCGGCGCTTGCCCAGTGGCGCGCGTTCGTCGCGGCGCAACCGTGGAGCGATGCGTACGTGTACTTCAAGCACGATCACGCCGACGGCTCCGGCCCACCCGCTGT
>CBQVAZ010000334.1:0-4697 GCA_967720205.1 uncultured Gemmatimonadaceae bacterium
TTAGGCACTAGGGGATAGGAGGATAGGAGGATAGGCGATCGCTTCCTATGCCAGGTCCGCTAACCGTGCAACAAGAGTATTGCCCGCCATCGACAGGCGCGCTGCGACGCGCGTCCCTCGTGGTAGCGACGCACCCTCGATCCGTACCTCAAGATAGTCCTCCGTGAGCCCCTCGCGAACGTCGCCGCGGACCACAATGACGTCGGCGCGCCCACCAGCGCGGCTCCCTGCGTGTGCCTGACGCTTTGCATCAGCCACGGCGCGAAGCTCTGCAGCACGCTCTCGGATCAACCCTGCTGGGATATGACCCGGCAACCGCTCGGCGGCTGTGCCCGGCCGAAGCGACTATGGGAAGACGTGCAGATATGTGAACGGCAGCTCCTCGATCAACGTACAGGTCGCGCGATGGTCGGCGGCTGTCTCGCCGGGAAAGCCGGCGATGACGTCAGCGCCTAGCGCGAAAACGTGGCGATGCTCGACGATGCGCTGTACTGCGCGGGCGTACGAACCGCTCGTATACCAGTGCCGCCCCATGCGCTTGAGGATGCGATCGGAACCTGACTGCAGTGGGGCGTGAAGATGCGGAGCGAGGCGACTCGGCTCATTGAACAGCTCCAGCAAGCGCGGGTCTACTTCCGTCGCTTCGAGCGATGACAGCCGAAAGCGAACGACCGGGACATCGCGCACGAGCCGCTCGACGAGCGCGCCTAACGTGGTGTCGATGTCCGTGCCGTACGTACCGATGTGAATGCCCGTCAGCACGATTTCAGGATGACGCCGCGAGAGCACTGCGGCTTCACTGACCAGATCGGAGATCGGTCGCGACCGATTGGCACCGCGCGCCAATGTTGTCGCGCAAAACGTGCAGTGCTCGTCGCAGCCGTCCTGAATGCGCAGTAGCGCGCGCGTCCCAGACTGCACCGGTGCAGAGCCGGGTTTTGCCACGACACCTAACGCGGCCGCGATCGCCGGCATGTCGGCGCCGGGAATCACGTGAGCGACGCTCGGCAGCGTTGCAATCACACCGGTGTCTCGTGCTGCCGCGCAGCCCATGACGACGGTCGCGAGGCTGGCATTCACTCGCGCCGCATGGCGAACGCTGCGTCGCAGCTCAGACTCGGCTGCAGCCGTTACCGCACAACTATTGAATACGGCAACTGTCGCTTCTTCGGCGCTGTCGACGATTACTCCGCCAGAGCTCTCGACGAGCGCACGCACGGCCTCGCTATCATACTGATTCGCGCGACAGCCGAACGTGCGAAGGTAGACGCGCTGCGTCACGAGGGTGGGCGCTGCGCAGACGCGCCGTTTCCGCCGCTCTTGGGCTCGAGTGGAAGCACGATCTGGAATGAGCTGCCGCGCCCACCGTGGGGCCCATCTTCCACCCAGATGCGTCCACCATGTGCCGCGATGGCGATGCGGCAGAAGGCGAGGCCGAGTCCCGTGCCGCGTGCGCGCGTCGAGCCGGGTCGCCTAACGCTGGTAAAGCGAGAAAAGATCGTCTCGCGCTCATTCTTCGGGACGCCGGGGCCGTCGTCGTCGACGCTGAGGCGGATTCCCATCGCATCGCGCCGCGCGCTGAGCGTTACATGCACGCCCCGTCCGGCGTGCGTCAGCGCGTTTTCCAAAAGGTTGCCGATCACGCGTTTGAGGAGGCGCGCGTCTGCGCGGAAGACGGGCGCCTCCTGTGCGACATTGAGCGTCACCTGCGCGCCTTCATGCTCCAGGCGCCGCTCCCAGTCGCGCAAGATTTCGTTGAGCAGATCGGCCGGGCGCAACGGCTCGAGATCGAGCACGATCTCCGCGCTTTCCATGCGGCGCAGCTCGAGTATCTCCTCGATCAACGCGAGAAGCTCTTCGGCCTTCTGTTCGGCGTCGTGCACAGCCTGCACCTGACGTTCGCTCAGCAAACCGAGGTCGCCGTCGCCTAACAACTCCATCGTGGCGAGGATGCTCGTCAGCGGCGTCTTGAGGTCGTGCACCAGCATGCGCATGAGATCCTCACGCAGCTGCTCCAGCTCACGCAGCTTGCGATACGAATCCTCGAGCGCATCCGTCATCGCCTTGAGGCGCACGAGGCTGCGCACGCGAGCTCCTAACAGCACACTGTTATGCGGCTTTGTGAGGAAGTCCTCGCCACCCGCCTCGATCGCTTGCACGCGGTCCATTGTGTCGTTCAACGCCGTCAAGAAGATGACAGGAATGCGCGACGTGCGCGGATCGCGCTTGATCCGCCTGCAGACTTCGAAACCGGCGCCACTGGGATCCACGCCGAGCGAGCCCGCTGGCATCGCGACATCGAGGATGGCAACCTGTGGTCGATGGTCGAAACACGCGGCGAGGGCCGCGGGTCCGTCGAACGCCGTGACTGTGCGGTAGCCCAACATCGTCAGCTGATCCACCAGCAACTCGACGTTGCCTGGAACATCGTCCGCGACGAGGATCAGCGGCGCGTCATTCACGGCAGCGACCGACTCAGGGACGAACTGTTAGGCCAATACTGATCACCCACGCCGACTCATCCGTGCTCACCGCGCCAGATCGGACGGCACGCCATACGGCAAAGTCGAGGCCGGCCCGCGAGCCAGACAGCGGTAGCGACGCACCCGCCGTGATGGAGCGCTCCTTGATCGCCTTACCGTTCGCGACGAACGGCAGGCCACGATCGCGGTAGCCAGCACGATACAAGATCGGTGCGGCGCGGCCGGGGGTGGCCGTCGCCTCGAGGCCGATCGAATAGTCCCACGTGTCCACAGCAACTGCACTGGCGCTGCCTAACGTGCTGAGGCTGGACCAGAGCGTGCGTTCAGCGCGGGCCGCGAGGCTCGCGCCGGGAATGCCATCGAAGCGAATGGCAGCGCTATAGCTGTTCGGAATGTCGCCGCTGCCGAGCGTTGTGTCGTTGCTCGTCAGACGCAGCGACTGCCCGAGCCGTGCGGACGCCGCAAAGGCGAGCGCCGGGAGCGGCGTCCAGATCGCGCCGGCCGAAAAGGCGCTGCCGACGTAGCCAAGCTTGAGCGTGTCATCCAGGCCGGCGAACGTCGTGCTGTCCGAGAACGTGCGCGTTAGGCGCACTCGATTGCCGCCGACGAACGCATGTCCTGCGACGCCGATAAACAAACGCTCGCCGAGCTGGCGCGAGACGGCCAGCCGCAGATCGTTGATGGCGCCGTTCGTGTGAAAGCGCTCGACGAAATCGACCGAATCCGGCCCGATGCGCTGTGAACCGCGCCGGATCGTCTCCCAGGAGCGATCGAGGAACGTCGTCGACGACCCCGCGATCGCCATGTTGTTGCCGGCCGGAACGGAGGCTAAGAGCAGCGGGAACCTCGTTAGGCGAGTGCTCTCTGCATTGCCGCCTTCGACAACCCGGCGAAACTCCGGCTCGTACTGCATGTAGAGCGCCGGCTGACCCCACAGCCCGATGGACGCCGGGTTGCGCGCGGAACGCGGATCAAATTCCTGAAACGCGCCGCCGGCACCCATCACACGGGCGCTCGCGCTACCCGCTGGGTAGCCGAACCCCTGCTGCGAAAGGGAACCCTGCGCCTGCAAAGTAGCCGCGCCTAACGACATCAAGCCGAGTAATCGAGTTACGCGCATCATGGCACCGCGAAATTGGTGCGCGGCGAATAGCTGACGCGCAGACGAGGACGCACGCCTACGGGCGCCTCTGTCGAGAAGAAAATGACCTCGCCAGGCACCGATCCTTCCAGCGATGCCGTCACGACAATGGCCCGTTGCGCCTTTTGCTCCGTGAAGAAACGCCAGCGCAGCAGCGCATTTACAATCTCGATGCTGCGCGTTCCGCTATCGGTCGATACCGCAGTCAGCGAATCGAAGTTGAAGCCTGGGGGCGTGACCAGCTCCGCGGCGCGTCCAACATCGGTCACCGTTTCGCTCGCCGTCACCAGTCTCGGGTACAGCACGATCGTGTCGACGACGGCGCTGGATCTATTGGGTTTTTGCGTGAGGAAGAGTGTGGCACGCAGGATCGTCGACGAATCGAGAATGAAGGACGGAACGTTGAAGCGCAGGAATGCACGCTCACCCGGTACACCGCCCACGCTCAACTCGTTAGGCCCTGCGCCGTGCGGCGACTGAAACACAACGAAGTAGTCGATGAGATCGAGACGCAGCGTTGGCGCATCCGTCGGCGTGCGCGATTCCTCACCGACCGGAATCGGCTTCACGGCCGTGTCGGGATGCGGATCGAACGAGAGTTGCGGCGGACGATCGATTCCAGGAATCCACAGGCCCGCGTCGCGCGAGTAGACGCGGAGGACCGCGTGATTCGGACTCGAGACCTGGAGCCCGACGCGCAGCCTTTTCCCATTCTTGATCTTGTCGAGCAACGGCGCACTGTCGAGCGGAATCTTGAGACTGTCTTTGACGGCTGCCGAGTCGAAAGTGGCGCCACCGATTCGACGATCCGGCCGATACAGCGTCTTGATCGCATCGATGTCGCTGTCGAGCGCGGCTGTGTCGACGTCGAATAGCGTGATCGTTATCGGCGCCTTGTACCGCGAGTGAGCTCGATCCAACACGATTGTCACGAACGCGCTGTCGACAGCATAGATCGCGGAGTCAACTCCGCCGCGGGTGAAGCGGCTGGGAAGTGTGTCAAAGCGAATTACACCGCGAGTATCGAGCCCAGGCCGATTAGCGAGCAGGATGTACGGCTCCGTGCCCCTCGG
>CBQVAZ010000335.1:0-4694 GCA_967720205.1 uncultured Gemmatimonadaceae bacterium
GTCTCGATGACCAGGTTGAACGCTTTGTGAAGCAGATCCTCGGTGGGCTTGGTCCCAAGCGTCTCAAGGAACTGCGCGAGCTCCTCGACGCCGCGCGAGCGTCGGTTCGACCATTTCCAGCGACCAACGGATCGAAATGATCCGCGCACCCTCTTTTGTGCATTTATGCGTTGTCACGACTATCCTAACAACGCCTTACCTCACCACGGAGAAGGATCCATGCTAGAGCTGAGAGCCAGAATGTCCGGTGTTGCAATCGTTGCATCGCTCGCGCTCGCCGCGGCTTTCATCGTCGGCGCGACCAAGGGCGGCTCGCGCGAAGGGACCCTGCAGGGTGAAGCCGTCAAAGTCGGCGAAGGTACCGCGCGCATGTTTGTCGATGTCACTGCCGAGGGTGCGCCGAGCGTCGTCGGCATCGTGCTCAGCGCGGCAGCGCTGCAGGGGCTGCCCGCGAAGATGAACAACACGAGCCGCTGCTTCGACAAGGATGGAGACAAGCACCTCGCGCACGGGGAGTGCATCGGTGACTATCAATCGACGCTGGCGCTGCCTAACGAAGCGAAGGGTCTCAAACTGCCGGTGAGCTGGGCCACTGTAAACTGGAACCCCGAGGGGCACATGCACCCGGCGCCTCCGGTCTGGGGCGCGGCGCATTTCGACTTTCATTTCTTCATGGCGGAGCCGGCCGTCATCAACTCCATCCGTCCAGGGAAGTGCGGCGAGATCATCGACTGCGACGACTTCGCGAAGGCGCGGCTTCCGCTGCCGGCGGAGCAACAGCCGACCGACTATATCGAAGTCGGCGCGGCGGTGACAGCGATGGGGAACCACCTGGTCGACTCCAAAGATCCAGAGCTCGCCGATCCTTCGTTAGGCTTCAGCCGCACGTTTATCTACGGCACGTACGCCGGCCGCATGATCTTCCTGGAGCCGATGGTTTCGCACACCTATCTCAGCTCCCGGCCCGACGCATGCACGCCCATCAAGGCTCCGCAAGCGTGGCCCACGACTGCCTACTACCCGACCAGCTATTGCGTTCGCTACGCGCCAAAGACTCAGTCTTATCGCATCACGCTCGAGGGGCTGGTGCTGCGAGACGCGTCCAAGTCCTAGCAAAAGAAAAAGGGCGGCCCGTATTTGCACGGGCCGCCCTTGGCTGGTTAGGCGCGCCAACGTTAGGCGCTTTCCGCTCCAGTCGGCATTCCCATCCGTCGCAACCAGCGGAAATGCGACGCGACGCCCGCCCAGACGGATTTGTGCTCCGTGTATTTCACGCCGAACTCGCGACACGTCTGTTCGACAACCTTCGAGAGCTCCGGGAAATTGATGTGGCAGATGCGCGGGAACAGGTGGTGCTCGATCTGATAGTTCAGGCCACCGAGGAACCAGGCTACAACTTTGCTGCGTCGAGCGAAGTCCACGGTGGTCTCGACCTGATGAATGGCCCACGCGTTTTCGATGCGGCCTGTGTCTTCGTGCGGCAGCGGGAAGTCCGCCTGTTCGACGCAGTGCGCCAGTTGAAATACGACGCTCATGATGACTCCCACGACGAGCGCGGCCGAGGCGTAAAACAACGCCACGACGCCCACCGAATGGAAGAACAGCGGGATCCCGAATATCAGAGCGAAAAAGATCGCTTTGCCGCCCGCAAAAATCGCCAAGTCCCACCCCTTCGGGCGTGCGAATCGATGCTCCCCCATGCGTCCCAGGATGACGTCGCGAAAATCATCGTATAACTGCCACTTGATCGCCGACACGCCATACAGCGGCCACAGGTAATAGTGTTGCCAGCGGTGGAACGCGAAGCGCCTCTGATGCGGCGTTAGGCGGCCGAGGATGCCGAGGTCGATGTCGCTGTCGTGGCCGGTGATATTGACGTACGTGTGATGCATGATCGCGTGCTTCTGATTCCAGACGTACGAGCTACCTCCAATGACATCCATTGCCATCGCCATCGACTTGTTGACCCAGGCGTGGTTCGAATAGGCGTGATGTCCGCCGTCGTGCTGCACGTTGAAGCCAATTCCCGCCGTGGCTAACCCCAGTAGAATCGCGAGCGGGAACGCCTGCCACCACGTCTGCGCCGCGAACACGAGTAGCACGTACGACGCGACGAACGCGACGACGAGCACAGCCGTCTTGACGTACATCTGGGGACAGTCGCGCTGAGGTCGGCCTGTGCGTTTGAAGTACTCGTCGACCTGGCGCCGCAGCTCGACCTGAAAGCTGCTGTTGTTGCTGAATTTCAGGCGCTGGCCGGTTTCGAGGCTCGTTTGAATTGTTCGCTCCAGTTTCAATGTGGATGCTACCGAGGGAAAGACGTCCCGCTCATCGCCGTCGTTTCACTCGCGTTCGGCTCCGCAAACGAGCGCTGGCACCTCGTGGAGCTGTTCGCGGCGACAGACTACCGCGGGAAGCCGCTCGCTGGAACTCCTTTCATCAACTTCAGCGCGTTCTGGTAGTAGACCTTCTTGAGCACCGTGTCAGGCAAGCTGATCCCGTACAGCTTCCAGAAGGCGTGATAGCCGCGATAGTAATCGAAGTACTCGTCGGCTGTCTCGAACACGCGCCAGTAGTATGGATACTCCTCCGGTTGAAAGGAATCCTTCCCGAACAAGATGCGGTCCTGATACTTCACGAAGAAGTCGTGCGCGCCGCGCGGCTGACGGCCGATGTCATACAGTACAGCGCCGACCTCTGTGTACACGTTAGGCATGTCCAGCAGCTTACCGAGCCGCGCGAGGTCGTTTGCCTGCCACCCCATATGCGCCGCGACGAAAGTCGTCTTCGGGTTGTTACGGAACAGATTGTCGCGCTCCGTCATGAGCGTCTCGAAGCTTGGGAACCGGTCGGGCGGAAAACGACGCCCGGGGAAGAGCGACAGCTCGAGCCAGCGCTCATTCGTTAGGTCGATATTCTTGAAGAACTCCTGCGGGTCTGCCGTGTGAATGAACACAGGGAGACCGAGTCGCGCGCACGCGTCCCAGATCGGCTTGAGCTCGGGGTCGTCCAGCTTGAGTCGAGTGCCGTCCGCCTTCATCGTCGACAGGCCGAAGCCCTTTCCGATCTCGCCCACGCCGACAGCGCCGGCTGCTACGTCGGCTTCGAGTTGCGCGACAGCGCGCTCAGCCCAACCAGGACCGACGTCGCGGAGGCTGATGCCGGTGAGTACGCGCACGCGGTCCTTCATCTTCGCCGACGCGCGGATCGCGGCCATCGTGTTCTTGAGTTGCTCACCGGAGGTGTTGTTCGCGGCGATCATCGTCTGAACGCCGATGCTGTCCATCGCGGCGCCGAGTCGTTCGAGCGCTTCCGCGTTGGAGATGTCGCCGGGGTGGCCGTGGAAATCGATGGACGGAAACTTCGACTTCGGCACCATGTGCACCGGCGTCACGAGCGTCGACTTGGGCCGATAATCCACGATGCTCGGCGGCGCCGTCTCGGGCGCCTGGCAGAGGTTCGGGCGCACTTCGGTTGTGCCCGGCGGGCATTCCTGGCCAGGCTGAACTCGCGTCCCGCTACGCCCAGGCTGCGCAAACCCTTGGGTAGCAACGAGAAAGACACTCACGGCGGCGATGACGAACTCGCGGCGCATCAAGACTCCGGATCTGGGATACCGGAATGTGCCATCGGTGCAGCGGCCGCGCTAACGCTGCGGTCGTTGCGGCGTCGGACCGGGCGCTAAACTCACGGCTGTGATCATTCGTATTCCTATTCGCAGTGTACGCGACCTGTCTCTTCTGCAACAAACCGCTCGGCAACAACGAGGCGCTCGAAACGTTTCCCGTTGGGCGGCGGCTCGCGTTCGATGCCGCGAAGGGTCGCCTGTGGGTCGTCTGCCGACAATGCGAGCGCTGGAACCTCACGCCACTCGACGAACGCTGGGAAGCGATCGAGCAGGCAGAGAAACTCTACCGTGACACTCGCCGGCGCGTCGCAACCGACAACATCGGCCTCGCCAATCTGCGTGACGGGACGACACTCGTTAGGATCGGCCAGCCGCAGCGCCCCGAATTCGCCGCCTGGCGCTACGGCGACCAGTTTGGCCGCCGCCGTCGTCGGCAGCTGCTCGTAGCCGGAGGAGGCATCGTCGCACTCGGCGCCCTGGTCACGGGAAGCGCAGTGGCGGGAGTTGGTGTGGGCGCCTTCGGCTGGATGATCGGGCAACTCGGCCAGCGAATCGTGCGCGGCGGCGCCGAGGATGTCGTCGCCAAGATCCGCACGGATAACGCCGGCCTGGTTCACGTTAGGCGACGCCATCTCGGCGAGTCCGTGATCGATCGCGCGGCAGACGGCTCGATGTCACTCTACCTTCGCTTCAAGAACGGGAGCGCCCGATTCGAGGGACGCGAAGCCGAACGCATCGCAGCGATCGTGATACCCAAGGTGAATCGATTCGGCGGCGCACGCAAAGCAGTGTCCGACGCCGTCACCGAAATCGAGCAGTCCGGTAGTCCGGAGGCATACCTTGCCCGCCTAACTAGTACCGCTCACACTTACGAGCGTCCGTACCAGTCGAAGAGGCGCTCGCGTTGGAGTGGCCATTCCGACTTCTACAAGTACGGATTGTATTCTCTTCCGGCTCAGCACCGCCTCGCGCTGGAGATGGCTCTGCACGAGGAAGCGGAGCGGCGAGCGCTCGAGGGAGAGTTGGCCGAGCTGGAGATCGCGTGGAAGGACGCCGAAGAGATCGC
>CBQVAZ010000336.1:0-4689 GCA_967720205.1 uncultured Gemmatimonadaceae bacterium
AACGCAACTCCGAGTGTGCCTTTGTACAGGGCGGCCCAGTCACCGTCGTCAAACGGGATTGCGCTCGATGCTCGGTGGTAGAGGTCACTGGCTCGCTCTTCCCAAGCAGGCTCACCGCACTGCCGGTAGAGCGCGAGCATAGCATACGCCCGTCCACTCCATCCGCAACAGAGGTCGAAGGCCCTGT
Source organism: uncultured Gemmatimonadaceae bacterium (assembly GCA_967720205.1). Lineage (GTDB taxonomy): Bacteria > Gemmatimonadota > Gemmatimonadetes > Gemmatimonadales > Gemmatimonadaceae > DASYRX01. The sequence continues at coordinate 188 of CBQVAZ010000336.1, forward strand.
CGTTGGAGTCTTCCCAGGCGTTCCAAGCCGCGCCGCGAGCCAGTTCCAAGTAGCGCGCGTCCTGGAGCACCTCGTGCGCCAGCAGCCATAAATGAACGAAGCCTGCACTCCCGTTGCACCAACCGGCGATGTAATTGAGTGGTGCGTCGCTGTCGCTGGCCGCCCATGAATCGCGCCATGGCCAGCGCAGGCCGCGGCCGCTGGATTCGGCGCACCGCGCGAGCTCGTCCAGTCTGGCGCCGATCGATGCACGCAGAACCGGCGGCGGGCGAGGTGTCCACCTGAGCAGCGCGTACAACATCCCGGCCCACCCGTGCGCAATTCCGAGATTCGCGATGCCGGCGCCAGCGCCCACTGTCGGCTCCTTATCGATGACGCGCCACAGAGAGCGCGCGAGCGCATCACCGGCTCGGGTCACGCGATGCGTGCGAACGAATTGCTTTCCTGGGATCGCATCCCGGACGATTGCACAACCCAGGAGCTTGCCGGCACGGCCAATCGTTAGGTCATCGAAGCTCGTGCGCGTTTTGATCGCCGCCAGGTAATCGTGTACGGCGATGCTCACTCGGCTCCAGTCGCCCGCCGCATGGCCAATGACGGCAGCCACGGCGGCAGGGCCGCTCGGACCGTAGAACAACGAGGCATTGCCTATGCTCTGCTTCGTCAACTCGTTGGTATCGTAGAAGGCGCCTATCGCGCTGCAACCAGCAATCGCGCGCGTGGCCCACACGTCAGCGCCGGCGAGTGCGGTGGCGCTTCCGCGCAGCGCAGCGTACCTGTAAAGCGCGTACGCGATCCCCGCGCTTCCATAGCTTACAGAGTGCAGCGGTGCTCTCTGCACTCCCTTGCTGTAGAGGTCACCGCCGGGCAGAAGCCGCGCCATTGTGGCATCCACGCTCGCGCCGGCCTTCTGCCTCACACGTTGACGCAATCGCGGCCTCGCGTGCGTCGCACAGGCGACGCGCAAGGCGGTCGCCATGTCCGCCGTAGACCCATACCGCTCGTTAGGTCGCTTCGCCAGCGCACGCTCAAGCACCCTCTCCACAGCTGGCCATGGCTCCACGCCGCACGCTGCAAACGAACGTGGCGCATCGCTCGCGATCTGGCGCCATGCAACATCCTGCGTCATCGCGAAATCGAGATAATGTGCACCCGTGAAGAGACGAAAAAGCAACGCGCCAAGCGCGTATTGGTCGCTCCAGATGCTGGCCGGCGGCACCGCTTTCGCCCCGAGTTGTGCCTCGGCGTACTCGGGTTCGAAGTACAGCGGGTATCCACCGCGGCGGGTTCGTCGCCGCGACTGCGTTCGCCGTTGCGGCTGCGCCAGAGCGAAGTCGAGCAGCGTCACGACGCCTTTGGCATCCACCAGAATGTTCGCGTCGTGCACATCGCCATGTATGACGCCCCTGGCATGCAGCGTTGCATATGCGTCTGCGATCGCGCATCCTAACGAGGCTAGACCACGGCGTGCGTCGCGACTCCCTCGATGGCGTTGTTCGTGAGCGGCTGTCGCCGCGTCGAGTCCTCGCCGCCATTCCATGACGAGGTACGGGAAGCCGTTGACGTCGCCTACGTCAATGACCGCCGGCGCCAGTACCGGCCCCACGCGCCGCAGCATCTTCGATTCGTGGCTGATGACAAGGCTCGCCCTCCGCTCGCCTGAGCGGGCGAGCTTCATCGCGAAACGCACATCTCGATCATCGCGGATCTCGTACAGCTCGACGTCTTCGAGGACGCGAAGGCAGTGCTGTACCTGCCAGCGCGCAATGCGATCGCGCGGCCGCAGGCGTGCACTGATGCGCACAGCCGTTTCGTCTGTGGCGAGAACAAGGAAGCCATCGTCGATCAATCGCATGATCGTCGGATACGCGGCCTCCAGCATCTCATGCGGATCGACGCCGGCGGCGATCGCCGTCTGAGCCACGGCGCGGGCGATTCCGACGGGAGCGACGAACTGACTTAGCAACGCGGCAGTGTTGGCATCGATTACTTTCGCTGTCGCGCGGCCGAGTGGCCGGCTGACGGTGTAGTCCCCAGGCTCCGCCTTCAGTGAGGAGCGTGTTTCCTCGTCGAGTTCTGCAACCGCCAGGATCTCAACGTCGGCCGGGAGGACAAACGGCTCGGCCATGCGCTGTTTGCTCATGCGCGCGCCAGGTCGGCCAGCAGCGTGGCGTCGGCGGCCCACGTGTGCGGATCGACACCATCCAGCCACACCCAGTCGAGGGCGAACTGCACGGATTCGTCACTCGTTAGGCCTTCGCGCCGCGCTTCGCAAAGCGCGTCGGCAAGGCGGCGAGAGACCCACATGCGCCAGCTCTCGCTCTCGTTCGCCTTCAGCAAATTGACGTGGGCGGGAAAGTCCACGCCCCACGAGAGCCGCGCGACAGAATCGAGGACGGCAGTGAACGGAACGGCATGCGGTCTCAGGCCCTCGAGCCGTGGGATCAGGGCGCGTGCAAAAGCCGTGAGCCGACGCCACGAGTCAAAATACACGATCAGCTTGTCGGGCCGGAAGAAACCGTGGGCATCGGCGGCCACTTTGAACGCGGTTGGTCCCGTTTCGACAAGCGCGTGCACTGCGTGCGAAAACGCGTCAGGCGATTGCTCCGGTGCAACGCTGACGTATGCCTTGTATTGCGTCGCCGCTGTACGGTCGTGCGCGTTAGGCGTGCGCGGATTCCAAAAGAGCCAAACTTCACCCGGCACCGGCTCGAGCTTACCGATCCAGTGGCGTGTGAGCGTCGTCTGCAAGCGCCCCCGGTCGAGCGCCAGCCAGGACGCAACCGCCGCCGGTGTCGCGAGACGCTGCCGCCAGATTGGCTGTACGGGGATTCGGTTGTAACCGTAGAGCCTGAGGGCCATCTCATCGCCGTCGGCCAGGGGGAGCTCTGCGCCATAGCGCAGTGCCTCGACCGACACCGTCGGCGAACCGTGCCATGGGCGCCCTCGGCGTGCTGGGCGGAAGATCGCGCGCGCCGCGGCGGCACCGGAGACGAACATTCCGTCCACTTCGATTTCGAGCACACGATGCAGGATGAGGCGCGCGATCTCGCGGGCCGTGTTGTCCTTCCACCGCGATCGCACGTTGCGCGGTAAGCGGCCCGGGCGCCGCAGCTCTGCGAGGAATGTGGCGATGCCGCGCGCCGACGCGAGCGTGCGCGCAGCACCCAGTGAACGCGTTAGGCGGCGCCCGCGCTGAGGCCCTGAAGTGAGCTTATCAACCTTGCGCGCGAACCACTCCTCGCCGCGGCGCGCGAGTGCCGGTGCGGTGCGATATGATGCCAGCGCGAGATCGTCGCACAACCGGCTCGTGCGCTCGCGCCGCTGACTGCGACTCACCATGCGGCTCCGCCGCGTACCAACGCGGGGTGAACTTCTACTTCTTCTTGCGCGCCCCGCGCTTGCTGGCTTTGCGCCGCGGTGACTTCGGACTCACGCCACTGGCCGCGTAGAATTCGCTCATGACAGATTCAAGCTGCGTTTTGAGCATGTTGAACGTGCTCCGCGAGACAACAAGCGTGCCGCCACAAAACGTCGTCGGCGGTCTGCATGTCGACGGAGGGGAAGTCTTCGTGCACGATTTGCATGTCTGAACCGTCTCGCAACATTCGCAGGTGGCAACGGCGTAGGCCCTCGGGGACCTCTTTTTGACAGCGGTGATTACGAGATCAGATGCGCGGAAAACCATGTCTCACCCTCCTTGATAGAAGGCGCTGAACCGCGTCTTCTTCGACTGCAGCCGCGTTAGGCGGCCGTTCGAACGGGACATCGGGGAGATTTCACGAGGTCGGACATCGGGTGGGAGAAGCTGAGGCGAGCCGACCTCGGCCGCAAGTGCGCGGCTACTGCGTGGGCGGAACAGGGTTCGGGGTCAGAGCGTTCCGTCGCACCGCAGAGTCGGCCGTGACCCAAATTCGCTCGAGGCCACGACGCATACGCGCCGACGACGCCGTGTCTCCGAGCTGCGCGGCAACCCTTGCCCGTTCCGCCGTCCAGAGAGGAGCGACCGCCGTGATCGACGTTGCCGGTGGTGGGTGTTTGTCGAGCAGACGTGCAGCTTCCGCCGCGCGACCAGTCGCGGAATAAAGACGACTGAGCACGTCCACCTCGGGCCAGCAAACCCAGACGCACAGCGTATCGGGTAGCGTCGCAAAGCGTCGCAAAGCGTCGGCGCTGTCGTGGCGCGCAAGCGCGAGGTACCCGCGCGCGGCAGCAACGAGATATCTCGAGGCAACGTCTTCGAGCGGATCACTCGCTCGATGGGCGGCCGGCGAAGCTGAGCGAGCGTGTAAGCTCTTTAGCGCAGTCGTATCCGAGCGGAATCCGTACCACGCCAGCGCTGCGTGCCGTAACTCCAGCTCACCTGATCGCGCCCAAGTTGCGGCAGCCGCATCCAACGAGCCGGAGCTCACGCTTCCATTCATTGCGAGCAGCACGAGGTGTATGGGCGCGATTTCCACGAGGTCCGACGTCAATCTTTTTGCAGCCGCCTTGTATTGGCC
>CBQVAZ010000337.1:0-4681 GCA_967720205.1 uncultured Gemmatimonadaceae bacterium
CACGTTCTTCAGGATGCGGATGGAGTTGAGGTCAGGATCAGAGATGAACCCGATGCCCTGAAGCACACGCCCGTCAGGCAGCGTCAGGCGGAACGTGCTGTCGCTGGATATTTCGTTGCGTCCTGGATCGTAGCGCAACTGCGGCGTGGATAGCTTGCGGCCCTCGGTCGAATTCACGAACACATTGCCACGCGCCTCCATCGTTCCCAGCCGCATGTTGTACGTACCTTCCTTCGACGTAAGCGTCGCGTTCTGCGTGCCGGTAATCGTATAGAAGATCGTGTTCACCTTGCGCAGCTCGGTGCGCGTGTTGTCCTCGTACATGAGCGCGGTATCGCTCTTGAGCTCAGCACGGCGCACACCGGCATCAGTGAGATAGGTCGTTACGCCGATGAGCATTTGGTCCGCGGAGTCTGGGAGGGTTGCCGCGCGCACAGTCGGCGGCTCGCTCATCCCCTGACAGCCAAGCACAATACTGACGCTCGCTGCCATAACGAGGAGGTGAACAATCGCGCGACTCCGCATCAAGCGACCCCCGCACGCATGAGATCATGCAAGTGAACAACTCCGACAATGCGATTCGACTCGTCCAGGACGGGCATGGCCATGATGCCAAATTGCTCCATGCGGTACACCACGGCGCTCGCGAGTTCCTCAGCACGGGCGAGCTTGGGCGCCGGCGTCATCACCCGCTCCAAGACTATCGGCAGGAAGTTGTCTTCCCTCTCGAGGAGGCGCGTGAGATCGCCCGCCGTGAAGACGCCAGCGACCGTGCCGTCGCCATTGGCGACGATGACGATCCCTCGGCGCTCTGCTAGAGGTACCATGGCTTCGCGCAGCGTCGCCGTGGGCGGAAGGATGGGGAGCCGTTGACTCTCCATCAGTTCACGCACGCGGGTGAGCAGTTTGCGGCCGAGCGCCCCACCGGGATGCAGCCGCGCGAAATCTTCGCGCTTGAATCCTTTCCGTTCCAGAATCACGACGGCGAGGGCGTCGCCTAACGCGATTTGTGCCGTGGTACTCGTGGTCGGCGCGAGGTCATGCGGACAGGCTTCCTCTTTCACCCAGGCATCCAACACGGCATCGCTCTCGCGCGCGAGTGTGGAGTCTGGCACCGCTGTCATGGCGATGATCTTGGCGCCGAAGCGTTTGAGATGCTCCAGGAGCGTGATGACTTCTTCCGTCTCGCCGCTCTTAGAGATGAGGATCGCGACGTCGTCGTCGCTCACCATCCCCAAGTCGCCATGCAGCCCTTCGACGGGGTGCATGAACGTGGCGGGAGTTCCCGTCGAAGTGAGCGTCGCCGCGATCTTGCGCGCGATGATCCCCGATTTTCCAACTCCGACGACGATCACTCTTCCGCTCGACGCCGCGATGAGATGCACGGCGCCCACGAAACCTTCGCCGAGTCGGCGCGAGGTCTCGGCGAGCGCGTCGCGCTCCATGTCGAGGACGCGACGTCCTTGCGCGAGGATCTCGTCGCTCTTCACGCTGGAATCTCCTCGGTGTCCCTGCTCTTCACGTACGATTCGACGAGGCTTTGCCACTCGCCTCGCGCGCGGAGCAGCAGCTCGGCCAGCTCGCGAATGGCGCCGGCGCCGCCCATTCGCGTTAGGTGAATCTTCGCCGACTGGATCGCATCCTCGCTTGCGTTGGAAACGGCGACGGGAAGCCCGACTTCGCGCATCATGCCGAGGTCAGGAAGATCGTCGCCGAGACAGGCGACGTCTTCTAGCGCGATGCCGTGTTGTTTTGCGAGACGGCGCACCGCGCCGATTTTGCGGGCGTGCTGGTCCTGAATCACGTCTTCGATGCCCAATTCCTTCGCGCGCAGCTCGACACTCATCGAAACACGACCGGTGACGAGCGCGACACGAATTCCCGCCCATTGTAGCATTTTGATGCCGAGTCCGTCCTGGATGTCATAGCGCTTGAGCTCGAGGCGCTTGCCATCGACGTCGCCTAACACAATGCCGCCGTCGCTCATGACGCCGTCGACGTCGAGGACGACGAGCTTGATGCGCTTGGCAAGCGCCGGATCGATGCTGATTGTCATGCGCCGCGCGCCTTCCACACGGCTACGGCGCGCCTAACAAGCGGCGCGAGATCGTCCAGCGGTAGCATGTTGGGGCCGTCGCTGGGCGCGTTGTCCGGGTCGGGGTGTGTCTCGAGAAAGATTCCCTGCGCACCCGCTGCTACGGCTGAAAGAACGAGCGACGGGATGTGCTCGCGAAGTCCTCCGGCCGCGCCGTGCTGCCCTTTCCCCGGCTGCTGCACGGAATGGGTGCCGTCGAAAATGACAGGCGTCCCCGCTGCTTCACGCAGGGAGGCGAATGAACGCATGTCCACGACAAGGTCGCCGTAGCCAAAGAAGGTGCCGCGCTCCGTCACGGCTACATCGTTAGGCGTGTTGCTGCGGCCCGGCCGCGCACCGCGCACCTTGTCGACGGCACCGCGCATCCCTTCCGGATGCATCCACTGCCCTTTCTTGATGTTCACCGGCTTGCCAGTCGCGCCGGCGGCTTCGAGGAGATCTGTCTGGCGGCAGAGGAAGGCCGGGATCTGCAGCATGTCGACAACCTCGGCGACGTCCGCGCACTGATCGGGAAGATGAACGTCAGTGAGTACGCGCAGGCCTGTCTCCTTCTTCACACGCTCGAGCGCGCGAAGCCCGGCCTCGAACCCTGGCCCGCGCGCCGCGTCGCGATTGGAACGATTTGCTTTGTCGAAGCTCGCCTTGAAGATCACGCCTCCCGGCACCGACTCAGCTAAGCGAGCGACGGCCTCCGCGACCCGCAAGTTGAGCGAGTCCGATTCGACGACGCATGGGCCGGCGATGAGGAATAGGTGATCCGGCGGAAAGGAGGGGGGCGTCGCCACGAGAGCAAAGCTGCCTTAGTCGCCGGCGCTCGCCAGCTCGCCTGGCGTGGGCAGTCCAGTCGCGCGCTTTTTCTTTTCGAGCACCGCGGCGCTGATGAAGCTCGCGAAAAGCGGGTGCGGGCGACTGGGGCGTGACTGCAGCTCAGGGTGGAATTGGCAGCCGACGAACCACGGATGCGACGTCAGCTCGACCATTTCAACGAGCGAGCCGTCGGGTGACAAGCCGCAGAGTCGAAGCCCGGAGGCGACAAACTGGTCGCGATAGGCATTCGACACTTCATAACGATGACGATGCCGCTCGCTGACCTCTGGCACTCCATAGATCTCGGCGGCTTTTGAGCCGCGCGCCAAGCGGCACGGATATGCACCAAGGCGCATCGTTCCGCCCATATCGGTCACGTGCTGCTGCGATTCCATCAGCGCCACGACCGGATGCCCACATTCGGGAGCGAATTCGCTCGAATGGGAATCGTCGAGGCCTAACGCATTGCGGGCGAACTCGATGATGGCGACCTGCATGCCGAGGCAGATGCCGAAGAACGGAGTTCCAGTGTCGCGTGCGGCGTGGATGGCTTCAACCATGCCATCGATTCCCCTGACGCCAAATCCGCCTGGAACGAGCAGTCCGTGATAAGTGGACAGGATCTCGCGCGCGCGATCTGAATCGGTGAAGAGGTCGCTCGAGAGCCAGGAAATGTCGACGCCCACGTCGTTGCCGATACCGCCGTGGATGAGTGCTTCGTGCACGCTCTTGTAGCTATCGACGAGCTCCGTGTATTTGCCGACGACGGCGATGCGCACGCGATCGTGCGGATTCACGACGCGCTGTACCATGGTGCGCCACGTCGAGAGGTCCGGCTCTGGTGCTTCGAGGCCGAGACGCCTAACTATGCGTTCATCGAGTCCTTGATCATGGAAGGTCAGAGGGATTTGATAGATCGTAGGGACATCACGACTCTCGATGACGTTGCCGAATTCCACGTTGCAGAAGAGCGCGATCTTGCGCTTCACGTCTTCCGAGAGTGGGCGCTCCGTTCGGCAGATCAAAAAGTCGGGCTGGATTCCGATCTCCATCAGCTCGCGCACTGAGTGCTGCGTCGGCTTTGTTTTCACTTCACCCGCGGCAGCGATGTACGGAACGAGCGTGAGGTGAATGAAGATCGCGTTCTCGCGTCCCAGTTCCTGGCGGAACTGACGGATCGCTTCCAAGAACGGCAGAGATTCGATGTCGCCGACGGTGCCGCCGATTTCAACGACGACGACGTCATTCCCCGGCGCGAGGCGCCTAACAGCAGCTTTGATCTCGTCGGTGATGTGAGGAATCACCTGCACCGTCGAGCCGAGGTATTCGCCGCGGCGCTCTTTGTGGATGACGTTGAGGTAGATGCGACCGGTCGTGACGTTGTTGAGCTGCGAGAGTGAGCGGTCGATGAAGCGCTCGTAGTGACCGAGGTCGAGATCCGTCTCGGCGCCGTCGTCAGTGACATAGACCTCGCCATGCTGGAACGGCGACATCGTCCCGGGATCGACGTTGAGATACGGGTCGAATTTCATGATGGAGACGCGCAGATCGCGCTCCACGAGCAACCGTCCGATCGATGCGGCAGCGATCCCTTTACCTAACGAGGATACGACGCCTCCCGTGACGAAGATGTAGCGGGTGACCGGATTGCTATGCGGCATGTTCGGACCGTCCGGCGAAACGGGTTTCCCAATACGCATTGGCGCGCATGAGATCTTCCTCGGTATCAACGGCAATGGGCGCGGGCGCATCGACAAGCGCCACGCCCATGGACATCCC
>CBQVAZ010000338.1:0-4681 GCA_967720205.1 uncultured Gemmatimonadaceae bacterium
GTTCGGCGTTGCCGGTGCCGTCGCGGCGGGTCATTGGCCGCGCGATCAGACGGGGTTCCCGCCGGAACATCCGCGCGCCGACGTACAGGGCGGCGTCGTCGTACATGATCAACACTTCCGTACGCTCAGTCGGCTCCGCGCCTTCGATGGGGCGCTGCTGGACGAAATCGCTCACGACCTGGGCCACCGCCCAGGCGGCATCATCCAGGCGCCCATCGACGCGGGGACTCTCGCCGGCGGCGCGCACCGCCGTCGCTGACTTGCTCGACGGCTGAGCGACCGCCGCTGCGGTCCCGATCAGCAGCGCCGCGCAGCAAAAAGTCGCGCGCAAGCTGAGCGCGCGACCACCCTTGCCCGAGTTGAGACTTTCGCGGGCCGCTAAGAAGCGTACCAAGGCCATGGACGCCTCTAATACGCAGAGGAGTCTGGAAGTGCTAGCGTCATCACTGAGCTAGGAAATCCAGCTCCCAGATGGCACCCGCGGCCAGCTGCTGTCAGCTGTCTGCTTGCAGCTGCCAGCCGACAGCTTCAGTTTGTGTTCCCGTTAGGCAGCGGTCTTGTGGCTCTCCTCGTTCTGGGCATGCCAGTCCCAATGCGGCAGCGGGTGGTGCGTCCGCCAGATGTACATCCCCATGCTACACGCGGCGATGAGGTTCGCGATGCCGAACTGCCACCACGCGATCGTGCCGAAGAGGGGCGATCGCACGAGGATCGCTGTGAGCGCGAGAAGTCCAAGCTCCAACGCAACGAACAGAACGACGAGGCCGGTCAGCTTAGACGGTTTCCTTTCTAGCAGGTTCGTCGCATACGTCGCGGTCACGCCGATCACGGCAAAGAGTGCGTAGTGGACGAGCGTATACATCGCGACGTTCGTGAATTGACCGCGGCCGCCGAAGGCGCCGCCGATCATATCGAAGAGGGCGGCACCTAGGACCGTCGGTGTGAAGAAAGGCCGATTGGCGATAGCGTCGACGAGCAGGAACCAGACAGCGATCGCCGTGGCGCCGATGAGTCCAGCAAGGAAACCTTGGCGCAAAGGATGGCGGCTGAGCATAGGCTTCGCCTCGCGATTGAAAGTGGCATCGCGCTTGGCCGCCAATCACGGCGACCAAGCGCCGTGCTCATGCTAGTTTCTTGTGCTTCGGCTCGCATTGCAAGCGAACCGGAGCACACTGAGCACTGCACCTTTGGGATGCGAACTCATGCGACTGAAGAATTTTGCGCTCGGCGAGTGGATCGAAGGCAAAGGCGACGGAACACCGCTTTATCACGCCGTAACTGGCGCCGACGTGGCCACGGCGTCATCGGAAGGGCTGGATTTCAAGGCGATGGTGGAGTACGCGCGGAACGTCGGCGGCCCCAACCTGAGGCGCCTAACGTTCCACGAACGCGCGCGCATGCTGAAGGCGATGGCGCAGTATCTCACGGAACGCAAAGACGCGTTTTACGAGCTGTCCGCCGCCACAGGCGCGACGAAAACAGACTCGTGGATCGACATCGATGGCGGCTTCGGCACGTTCTTCGTGTATGCATCGAAAGGACGTCGCGAGTTTCCTAACGAGACGTTTTACGTGGATGGTCCGACCGAAGCGCTCTCCAAGGGTGGAACGTTCATCGGGCGGCACATCTGCGTGCCGCTGGAGGGCGTGGCCGTCTTCATCAACGCCTTCAACTTCCCCGTTTGGGGGATGATGGAGAAGCTCGCGCCGGCACTTTTGGCGGGCGTGCCGGCGATCGTCAAGCCGGCGACCCTAACGAGTTATCTCACGGAGCGCGTCTTTCGCGCGATGATCGAGTCGCGGATTTTTCCTCCTGGCGCAATTCAGCTCATATGCGGCGGTGCAGGCGACCTGCTCACGCACCTCGGCGGACAGGATGCCGTGGCATTCACTGGCTCTGCCGAGACAGGACGGATGCTGCGCCAGACGCCGAACATCCTCGCGCAGAACGTGCGCTTCAACCTGGAAGCCGATTCGCTCAACTGCTCGATCCTGGGACCCGACGCAGCTCCTGGCACCGAAGAGTTTGACCTCTTCATCAAAGAAGTTGCTCGTGAAATGACGACGAAAGCTGGCCAGAAGTGCACGGCGATCCGTCGCACGATGGTCCCAGACGCTGTTATGCAGGACGTCCTCACTGCGCTCAAGAAGCGCCTCGGCGACGTCAAGGTGGGCGACCCGGCGATTGAAGGCGTGAAGATGGGACCTCTCGCGGGCCGCTCGCAGGTGCGCGAGGTGTCGAGCAGTCTCGAAAGTCTCCGCAACGGCGCGGAGGTCGTGTTTGGCGGCGACGGCATCGAGCCTGTCGGCGCCGACGCGACCAAGGGCGCTTTCTTTCCAATCACGTTGCTCGCGACGAACGACGCATTCGGTCATCGCGAGCCTCACGATGTCGAAGCGTTCGGGCCGGTGAACACGGTGATGCCTTACAAGAGCATCACGGATGCGATCTCGCTCGCGAAGATGGGGAAGGGGAGTCTGTGCGGATCGCTCTTCACGGCTGATAATCGTGTCGCGCGTGAAGTGGTGTTAGGCACGGCGCCATATCACGGTCGCTTCATGGTAATGAACCGGCACGCGGCCCGGGAATCGACAGGTCATGGCTCGCCGCTGCCGCACCTCGTGCACGGGGGTCCCGGTCGCGCAGGCGGCGGTGAGGAGATGGGCGGCATTCGTGGCGTGCTGCACTACATGCAACGAACCGCCGTGCAAGGGTCGCCGACGACCCTAACGAGTATTACGAATGAGTATCACGCCGGTGCGACGCCGCGGCACGACCGCGTGCACCCGTTCCGCAAGCATTTCGAGGAGCTTGAAATCGGCGAGACGCTCATCACGCATCGACGCACGGTCACCGAAGCCGACATCGTGAACTTCGCGGGCATCTCGGGCGATCATTTCTACGCGCACATGGACGACCTGGCGGCGAAGGAGTCGATCTTCGGGCGCCGCGTCGCACACGGCTACTTCGTGTTATCCGCGGCCGCGGGGCTCTTCGTGGATCCGGCGCCGGGACCGGTGCTCGCGAACTACGGGCTCGACAATCTGCGCTTCACGAAGCCTGTGTACCCGGGTGACACTATCCAGGTGCGCCTGACGTGCAAGCAGAAGACGGCAAAGGAGACACCGCCAGATGGCATTCCGCAGGGCGTGGTTGCTTGGGATGTCGAGGTGACGAACCAGAACGGCGAGACTGTCGCCGTGTATACCATCCTGACGCTCGTTAGGCGGATGGAGCAAAAGACAGCCTAACGACCCTTACCTGCGGGTGTGCTGCGTCGCCAGAGGCGTATGTGATCGATCAGCGCGCGCAGTACGCGAGACGCGTGTCGACGCTGCGGATAGTACAGGTAGTAACCGGGGAAGGGCGCGGTGAATTTTTCGAGCACCGCAACAAGGTCGCCGCGTGCGAGTGCATCACGCACGTGCGCCTTGTACGCCATCGTGACGCCGATACCCGCGGTGACGAGGCGACGATTGAGCGCCGCGTCCGTCGAAATCACTCTTGCCGGCACGGTTACCGAGAAGTCCCGACCATTCTCTGTGAACTCCCATCGGTAGGGTGGTGCCTCGGCGGTTGCATGCCAGTTGAGGCACTCGTGTTGGGTGAGATCACGGGGATGCCGCGGAACTCCGCGGCGAGCGAAATACGACGGCGAACCGACGACCGCTAATCGCAAGTCGCCGGTCACGGGAACGGCGATCATATCCTTGTCGATGACGCCGCCCAGCTGAATGCCCGCATCGTAGCCGTCCGCGACGATGTCCACCGGTGCATCGCTCACCACGAGATCGAGCTGGATGTGCGGGTATGCGGTGAGAAACCCGGCGAGCAGTGACTCGCCGAACATCGTTTCCGCGGCTCGCGATGAGTGGAGCCGCAGCATTCCTCGAGGCGTATTCCCCATCTCTCCCACGTCCGCGACCGCCGCACGCACTTCGTCGAGCGCGGGACGCAACGCGGCATAGAGCCTGTCACCCGCGTCGGTGAGATGAGTACTCCGCGTTGTACGGCGCACGAGGGCTACACCGAGCCGCTCTTCGAGTCGGCGCACTGCCTGACTTACAGCGGAGTGGGTAACGCCGAGGCGATCACCGGCCGCGCGAAATCCCTTCGTTTCCGCAAGCGCAACGAAGGTAGCCATGCCATCGAGCTCGTCTGCCATTGGCAAGAAAATCTTACCAGCGTGGACGCCGGTGGCAAGTAGATCGACCGCCTCCAGATCGTTTGATTGGACGTGTGCCCGCCACCGAATGAAACGGAGAACAACTGCATGAAAGCGTCAGTGCTCGGACTGTGCTCTGTATTGCTCGTTATGCACTCGTCGTGCGCGACCCAAAGTCGAGTGAGCCCTCCTGCCACGGGCAGCACGAATGCGGAGCAGGAAATAATCCGCCTCTCCAGGGAGAAATGGCGCTGGATGTCGGAGCGCAAGGCAGATTCCCTGGCCGCTCTCTTCCATGACGATGCTGTGTTCGTCCACATGGGCGCGACCATGTCGAAGAACCAGGAGCTGGATGTCATCAGAAGCGGCGCGATTCAATACAAGACCGTGGAGATCCAGGATGCGTCGGTGCGGCTCATCGGCACGACGGCCATTCTGCTAAACAGAATTCGTTTGGTGGCCGTGGTCGGCGGCAATGAGGTCATCAATCCGTTCGTGGTGACTGAGGTATATGTG
>CBQVAZ010000339.1:0-4657 GCA_967720205.1 uncultured Gemmatimonadaceae bacterium
TCTTTCAAAAGTCGCGTTAGGCTGAGGCCTGTCAGGGAACGACTTTCTTGGCAGCCTTTGTTTTCGCACCCGCGAAATCGCCCGCCTTGACGATCGTGATCTTGTCCGGCTCGATGTATTTGCGCCAGGCGGCATTGATGTCCGCGATCGTGAGCGCTGCGATCTTTCGCTCCAACTCTGCGTCGAACGCGAAGGTGCGATCGAGGAATAGCTGGTTGTTGAGCGAGCTGGCGACGACCGGATCCTGCGCCCGCATCTGCTCCGCTAGCCGAGACAGTCCTTGCTTCGCTTTCTGAAGCTCTTCGGCCGTAAATCCATCCTTCAGTGCCTTCTGCAGCTCATCCTTGAACGCCGCCTCGACGCGCTCGGCATTCTCGGGAGCGAAGATCGCAAACGCGAAGAACTGCCCCGCGCGATCGATCGATCCCGCGTTTACGCCGGCTTGCACGCCGTAGCTGAGTCCCTCTTTCTGCCGAATGCGATCGGCGATGCGCGCGTCGAGGCCACTCTCACCGAAGATGTATGAGGCGACACGCAACGCGGGCCAATCGGGATCTGAATTGCGCATGGCGATATTCACGCCGGCGATGAGCACGGCGTTCGCCTTGTCAGGCGTCTCGATGTTTTGCGGCACGGGCGCAATATCGCGGTACTGCGCGGGAATGCGCTCGAACTGAATCGGGAGCTTCCAGTTGCCGAATGTCGAGGTGGCCCACGCCGTCAACTCGTTAGGATCGAAATCGCCGACGGCAGACATCGTTCCCTTGTCGGCACCGACGAAGTCGCTATAGAGCTTTGCGACATCCTCGACCTTCACGGCCTTGAGACCAGCGATGGCCTCATCCATCGTCTCGACGTAGTTCGGATGTCCCTTCTCGTACGGGTTGAGGTGACGGCTCAGCGCGAGTTGCGCGAGCGCGGTGGGCTCCGACTTCTGGCTCTCGATTCCAGCGAGCGCTTCCTGCCTGAGTAGCTCGAACTCTTTTGGATCAAAAGCAGGTTCGCGCAACACCTCCCGAAGCAGCGCGAGCGTCGCTGGCAAATTCGGTCGCAGTGTTTGCACGCTCGCGGACAGCGTGTTCATGCCGCCGCTCACCGACACCTGAGCCTTGAGGCGATCGAATTCGTCCTTCACCTGTTGTCGCGACTTGGACTTTGTCCCGCGCATGAGCATGGCGCCCATGAGATCCGTGTACTGCGCGCGCCCGGTCAGGGCCGCCAGGTTGCCGAAGCGCAGGGTCATACGCACATGAACAGCACTGCCGCGTGTCTTCTTGGGCAGCAGCGCCAGCTCGAAGCCGTTAGGCAGGTTGCTGCGCGTCGTGCGCGAATCGAGATTGCTTGGTGATGGGTCGAAGGCTTCGCCCGCCGCGACTTCTTTGCGCCCCGCATAGTTCCGCAGGAGGCTTTGCGGATCCGGTGCCTCCGCGATCTCGGCGCGATCGGGAGTCTTTGTCGGAATGAAGACGCCGACCGTACGATTCGCAGGCTTGAAGTACGTGCCTGCTGTGCGCTGCACATCCGCAGTCGTCACAGCTTCCACCTTGTCACGCAGATAGAACATCAAGCGCCAGTCTCCAGCCGCGGCGAACTCGGTAAGCTGGAGTCCAACAGCTTCGGGATTGTTCAGTGTGAGATCGAACGATTTGGCGAATTCGGCCTTTGCGCGATTCACTTCTTCGTCCGTGATCGGATGCGCGGCAAGCTGCTCGACGATCGTGAGCATTGTATCGCGCGCCGTTTCCATCGATTGCTCTTCCCGCAGCTCGGCGAATGTGATGAAGAAGCCAGGTTCGCGCGTCTCCAGCGTTATGCCGAAGATGTTGGCCGCGAGCTTGGGTTCGACGAGTGCCTTGTAGAGTCGTCCTGTCGGCTCGGTCGCGAGCACACTGGACAGGACTTGCAGCGCCGGATAATCGGGATGCGACGCTGCCGGTGTGTGGTAAAGAAGGCCGACCCACTTGGTATCGCCCACGCGCCTCAATGTGACGGTGCGTTCTCCATCCTGCGTCGGCTCGCGCGTGTACGTCGTGAAAAGCATGTTGCCGCGGTCGAGCCGCCTAACGGGGCGCGGTATTGGCGCGAACTTGCGCTGCACGACCGCCAGCGTCTTGGCCGGATCGAACTTGCCGGCGACCACCAGCAACGCATTGTCAGGCTGATAGTACTTGCGATAGAACGCTTGCAGCCGCTCGATCGGGACATTCTCGATGTCAGAACGCGCGCCGATCGTCGTATTGCCGTAGTTGTGCCAGAGATACGCCGTTGCCAGCATGCGTTCGAAGAGCACACCCGACGGCGAGTTCTCTCCTGACTCGAATTCATTGCGCACGACCGTCATCTCACTCTCGAGGTCTTTGCGCGCGACGAACGAGTTCACCATGCGATCCGCTTCGAGGTCGAGCGCCCACTCGAGCGCCGCTTCGTTGGCCGGAATCAGCTCGTAGTAGTTCGTGCGATCGAAGAATGTCGTGCCGTTCCAGCGCGCGCCGCGCTCGGTGAATTCCTTGTCGATCGTCGGATGCTTGGGCGTCCCCTTGAACAGCAGATGCTCGAGAAGGTGCGCCATTCCAGTCTCGCCGTAGCCTTCGTGCCGCGACCCGACGAAGTACGTGATGTTGATCGTCAGTGTCGGCTTCGACTGGTCCGGGAAAAGAAGAACGCGCAGGCCATTGTCGAGGCGATATTCGGTCAGTCCTTCGACGCTCGCGACCTGAGTTGGAGCCGAAGGTCGGGCCGACGGCGCGCCTTTGCGGGAAGCGGTCTGCGTGCTAGCCGTTCCAGATTGTTGAGCGACTGCCGCGCTCGAAGCCGGCGCGATGGCGAATAGTGCGAGCAGGAGCCGCGAGAGGCGGTAAGGACTGAGCAGACGAAGTGCATTACGCATGGTGTGGCCTTTCGGGGGTGGGACGCTCATCGCAGAACTGACTGAGTACTGCTGGTGGGATGTGAGAACGAAAATGTACACCTTAGATGTTCTCGGGACTCCGTCAGGTTGCAAGCAGACCTCCCGATGTTTAACCGAAACATTGCTCGACAGCTGACGTTCTCTGTGCCTTGCCTATGTCCCTACGGCACATGAGCTTCGACGCGTGAACGAAATGGTCGCGCGGCTCCAGGACGCTCTCGGGAGTGACTACCGAGTTGAGCGCGAGCTCGGTGGCGGTGGAATGAGTCGCGTCTTCCTCGCGACCGAGGTCGGTCTCAAACGTTCGGTCGTCATCAAGGTGCTTCCTCCCGAGCTGACGAGCGACGTCATGACGGCTCGGTTCAGGCGGGAGCTCGAAGTCACGGCCGGCCTGCAGCATCCGCACATCCTTCCGGTGTTGGCGAACGGAGCGCGCGACGGGCTGCTGTACTACATCACGCCGTTCGTCGAGGGCGAGTCACTGCGGCTGCGACTCGCACGCGAAGGCAAGCTGTCTGTCGATGATACCGTCGCAATCCTCGTCGAATTGGCCAGCGCGCTCGGTTATGCGCACGATCGCGGCGTCGTGCATCGCGACATCAAGCCGGAAAACGTGCTGCTGTCCGACGGGCACGCCGTGCTGTCGGATTTCGGAATTGCAGCCGTTGCTGCCAGTGAGGGAAAGAGCGACGCGGGCGGAGCGCGTCTTACGGACGTTGGCTTTTCATTAGGCACGCCCGGCTACATGTCGCCAGAGCAAGCGACGGGAGAGAACGTGCTCGACGGCCGCTCTGACTTGTATTCGCTCGCCATCGTTGGCTTCGAGATGCTCACTGGGCGGCCACCGTTCGTGGGCGCGTCGCCGATGGCGGTGATCACACAGCATCTCACGCAAGCGCCACCTAACGCGCGCGAGCTGCGCGGCGACGTGCCGGCACCGCTCGCGGCCGCGCTCGAGAAGGCGCTGGCCAAAAGGCCGAGCGATCGCTTTCAGACGGCGGCTGCGTTCCGTGATGCGTTAGGCGCGCGCTACTCCGCGGTGGCCGGAGCGCGTGCGAGCCAGCGCTTCAAGTACGTGGTGGCGGGTATCGCTGCGCTCGCCGCGGTCGTTGCGGCATTCGTGCTGACTCGGGGTGGTAATCGCACGGCGAAAACCGGAATGGATCAGAACCTCATCGCCGTGGCGCCGTTCGACGTGTTCGATCCGAACTACCAGGTCTGGCGCGAAGGGCTCGTCGACGTGCTCGCGGCAAACCTGGATGGCGCCGGTCCGTTGCGCAGCGTGTCACCAGCGCTGGCGGTGAAACGATGGAAGGGCGGTGCCGCTGAACGCACTTCAGCCATGGAGTTCGCGCGAGGACTCAACGCAGGAGTCGTGATTTTCGGCCGCGTGCTGGCGTCCGGCCGCGATACAGTGCGCATCGAAGCGAGCCTCATGGACGCCGCAACAAACAGAATCATCGGCGAAGTGCAGGTGCGCGACGACATCTCACGCATGGATCGCATCGCCGACTCGCTTTCCTTCCGCATCCTCGCCGAGCTGGGCGAGTCGCGCGCTATCGGGCTCGTTAGGCGTGGCACCATCGGCTCTACGTCCGTCCCGGCGATCAAGGCGTACTTGCAAGGGGCGCAGTACTACCGTCGCAGCGCGTGGGACTCGGCGACTGTGTATTTCCAGCGCGCCGTCGCGGCAGATTCGAACTTCGCGCCCGCGTTGCGACTGTTGGCGAACGCTCTTTCCTGGCAGAC
>CBQVAZ010000340.1:0-4657 GCA_967720205.1 uncultured Gemmatimonadaceae bacterium
CGCGCGATCAGCGACTCGGGCGCGATATACACTTTCTCCCAGAGATGCTCTGTCATTCGGAGATCGACAAACCCTTCGCCTGGATAGAGGAGCGTGTCGGCCCCCGGCGTCGGGATGTGTCGCATCAGCTTCTTCACAAGGCCCTGTGTGAGAAGGTACGGGCCCAAGCCAAGCTCATTCCCGTACCCGCCGGAGGTGCGGCTGAAATAGATCGCCCGGTCTGGATTGTGCTTAATCATCTCGAGCACGAACAAATCCGCCTTCGAGAGCATTTTGGGCTCTATCACAGCGCGGATTCCCTCGGCATCGAACACGCTCGTGTCACTAACCGGGAATGTCAGAGGAACCTGATCCGCCGCATCTAACGTCCAGCCCACGATCGGCTTCTTGGGGAACGGCCAGGAGCGATTCTTCCAAATGTCCGGCGACTTCGTCGAATCGAAGGGACGCGCCGGCTGGCGAATGAGTTGCCTAACGTACCAGTCCGTGTTCAGCAGCGACGTATTCGCCACGACGACGTCTTGCCGGATTTTTTCGACTTCCTGCGCGTACCACAGCGGGAACGTGTCGTTGTCACCCACGGTGATGAGAACGCCGTACGGCTCCACAGAATTGAGCAGGTCGTGCGCGAAGTCACGCGTCGTCGAGTCGCCAGCGCGACTCGCTGCGTACCAGTTTGTGAAAAGGGGGATGAACGCGAGCACGAGCACGGGGGACGCGAGAGCCCAGCTGCGACGCGTTGGCAACTCCAGCAACTGTTTGCCCAGGCGGACAGCCTGCGCGCCCACCAGCGCGGCGATAGACTCCCACACGAACACGATGCCTAACGCGGCCCAGACGCTCCAGGCGCTGAAGCTCCACAAGAAGAAATAGTCTCGGTCACGCACCTCCCTCGGCACACTCTCGCCGAGCTCGGGCGCTTGCGAGGCACCGTATCTGAAATTAAGGTAATAGATGAGCAGCAGTGTCATGGTGAACATCAGCGGCCCGAAGAACCAGAAACTCTGACGATCGCGTTTCCAGTGGACCCAGCCGCCGAAGAGCCCCAGCACGAGGAAGAGCGCCGCTAGCACGCCCTGCGCGACCTGATGCTGTCCGTATGGGTCACGCAACCACTGCCACTTGAAGTACATCCACCACATGCCGACTTGCGCGGTGAACGGCACCTGCCGCTCGAATACAGACGGCTTGGCGTACTGCTCTCGGTCGAAGTTGTACTTGAATGCGCGCCACGTCTCCTTGCTGAACGTGCACTTCCAGCCGATTTCATTACGGCAGCCCGTCGTCTCGCCTTCGTTGATGACGGGGAAATAGGCCGAACGGATCGGTTGCGTGGCGAAGGGCGTCACGCCTAACGCCACGGCACCGGCGCAGGCCAGAAGCAAGCGCCAGCGTATGAGCGTCGCGGGACGGCGAATCAGGACGGCCAAACCGACGCTCGGCGCCGCCAGGAAACCCGCCATGTGATTGGCGTAGCCCAGGCCTAACAAGTACGCGATGAGAACGAGCAGTTTATCGGCCTTGGGTCCGTCAGGCTCGTCGCACCAACGCACGGTGAACCAGGAAATCAGCGCCACGCCGACGAGCGCGACCGTGTACACCTTCTCGTTGACGACCGCCTGGCTCCAGACTGTGAAAGCCGTCGCGCCGATCAGCGCGGCGAGCGCGCCCCCGGCGATCCGCTGCCATCGCTCGGCCAACCAGCTAACGAGCACTCGCTCGGTGATGAGGAACCACATCCCCGCCGAAACCGCCGCACAAAGCGCGGCCAACAGGTTTACTCGCGCGGCTATTGTTGGAGCGATCGGCAGGATCGAGAAGACCCGCCCAAGCAACACGAAGAACGGATTCCCTGGCGGATGCGGCAGCCCGACGATGTACGCGGCCGCGATGTACTCGCTGGTGTCCCACATCGCCGTCGACGGACCGAGCGTGATCAGGTACAGCAGCAAAACCGCTGTCGACGCGATCGCGGCCGCGAGATAAGACGGCCTGTAATCGAGGTCCGAGTTAGTTGTCCGAACGGCTGTTGCGGTCATTTGCGCTCTGGTCGGTTGCTGCTGGGCGAGCGGCGAAAGATCGCCGCCTGCAAGTCACGATGGTAGGCTCACTTAGTCACGCGAGAGCGCCATGATGACGCGAGAAACGCGATAAGCGGTGATGGCGTCAGGGGCCACATAGCGCACCGTCAGTCCATTGACACGGGTCATGCCGGGAACGTTTGCAGCCGCGTCGGCCCACGACATCTGAGCGAGCTCGATCTCGAGCGTAACGGGCGTCGAAATTCGAACAGGTCTGATCGACGCACGACGACCGAGAGCGGCCTTCACACCAGCAATGATTCTTGTTCTGGCTTCTTCCGGATGCAGCGTTCGCGCGGCTGTCATCGCGATCCCTTGCTTGACGACAACGGCCTCGATCCCTGGAAAGAACGCCTTCGCTTCGGCTGCGATCTTGTCATCGCCGGATATCAACACCACGGGGACGCCGAAGTGCCCCGCGACCATTCCGTTCAATCCGTACTCGCCGACTTCCTGACCGTTGATGCGAACGTGCTTGAGGGCGCCGGAAAAAGTGTGGCCTAGCACGGATGCCGCTTCGGATCCGTGCGCGTGGTAGCCGATGTAGATCGCCGCATCGAAAGTCGAATCGAGTCCCTGGGTCATTCCCATCGGCTTCGGTTGGCCAGTGATGAGCGAGGCGCGTTTGTCGACGTCGTCTGGATGCAGGTTGGTCTGTGGTCCGTGGCTGTCGTTCACGACGACTTCGGTCGCGCCGGCATCGAAGGCGGCACCGATCGCGGCGTTCGCCTCAGCCGTCATCAGCCGTCGCGCCCATTCGTACTCGTGGCCTCCAGGACCGGTCTGATGGCTCGCCACGACGCCGGCGATTCCTTCCATGTCGACCGAAATGTAGACCTTGAGTTTTGCGGGTTGAGCCTGGACTGTTGCCGTTAGGCAGGCGCTGGCGATCCACATGGGCGCCGTTGCAAAAGCGTGAGCGCGGACTAACGCGGACAACTGCAAGACAAGCGCGGACGCTTTTTGTTTTAAAGTAGTCTCCGCGTTCGTCCGAGTTCTTCTCCGCGTTTGTCTGCGCTGACGTTTCTCTATCCATAATTGCATAGCGACCCCCTAGTGTCTGAACAGGCGCTGACCGGTGATTACCATCGCGATATTGTGCTCGTTGGCAGCGTCCACTACTTCGGCGTCGCGCACGGAGCCGCCGGGTTGGATGATCGCGCGAACGCCAGCCTCCGCGGCCTGATCGACGCCGTCGCGAAATGGGAAGAAGGCATCGCTGCCTAACACGGAGCCTGGGACGTCGTGTCCCGCCTGACGCGCTTTGTGCACGGCGAGGAACGATGCGTCCACGCGCGACATCTGGCCGGCGCCGATGCCGATCGTCGCACCGTCTTTCGCGAGGACGATCGCGTTCGACTTCACACTCGCCACGGCGTGCCAGACGAAGCGCAGCTCGGCCAGCTCGGCGTCTGTCGGCGCCCGCGCAGTCGCCACGCGCCAGCCAGCCTCGTTGTACGTGCTCGGCGCGCGATCCTGCACGAGGAAGCCGCCGCGCACGCGCTTCATGTCCAGCGCGCTCTTGGACCAGACAGCCTACCTTCCAGCACGCGCAGGTTCTTCTTGCGGCCGAGGATCTCGACCGCGTTAGGCGAGAACTTCGGCGCAACGATGCATTCTACGAAGAGGGAGGAGATCGCCTCGGCTGCCGTGTCGTCCACGGGCACGCTGAAGGCGATCACGGAGCCGAACGCCGAAACGGGATCGCACGCGAGCGCTTTCTTGTACGCATCCAGTGCCGAAGGACCAGTGGCGATCCCACACGGCGTCGTATGCTTGATGATCGCGCAGGCCGTCTCTCCCGCAAACGGATCGATCGCGTACAGCGCGCCTTCCAAGTCGAGCAGGTTGTTGAAGGAAAGCTCCTTCCCACCGCGCTGCGTTAGGCCGTCCAACCCTTCGCCGCGATGCTCCACGTAAAACGCGGCGTGCTGTCCCGGGTTCTCTCCGTAGCGCAGGGTCTGCGCCCGCTCCAGCGCGACACTCACCTGCGCAGGGAAGCGCTCACCCCGTTGCGCCGCGAACCAGCGCGTGATCGCGCTGTCGTATGCGGCTGTGTGCGCGTAGGCCTTCTCCGCGAGCAGACGTCGCAGCTCCAGATCATCATCCCCGGCTTCGAGCGTGCGCAGCACCGGCTCGTAATCGGCCGCGTCGACGACCACGTAGACAGACGCAAAGTTCTTGGCCGCCGAGCGCAGCATGGACGGTCCGCCGATGTCGATCTGCTCGATGACGTCGTCGGGATCCACGTTAGGCTTGGCCGCCGTCTCGCGAAACGGATACAGATTGACGGCCACGAGGTCGATCGGCGCGATGCCGTGCTCCGCGATCGCCGCCATATGATCCGGTTCCTCACGCCGAGCCAGAAGGGCGCCATGGACCGCAGGGTGCAGCGTCTTCACACGCCCATCGAGCAGCTCGGGGAACTTGGTGATGTCGGCGATGTCGCGGACATCGAGTCCGGCTTCGCGCAGCGTCCTGGCGGTCCCGCCCGTGGATACGAGCTCGTAACCGAGGGCCGTTAGGCGGCGGGCGAATTCTACGACTCCCTGCTTGTTCGATACCGATATCAGAGC
>CBQVAZ010000341.1:0-4640 GCA_967720205.1 uncultured Gemmatimonadaceae bacterium
CTGCCTCCCGGCGGACGGCCCGCGATGTAGGCTATGGCAGAAGCTTCATCGAGCACGAACGCGGGTAGTTGTCTAAGGTCAAAGCAAAACCCATTCGGATTTCTCGGATTAACCGGATAGTACGAATTCGATTCGTCGACGAGTCGTAATCCGGTCGATCCGCAAGATCCGGGTGATCCGAATGGGTTTTGTTTTTGATGTGTGTCGCGCTTGCGCCGAAGCTCGCGCGGCCGCATAACGGGTCGCAATGACTTCGGACTCCGGAGCAGCAACAGCTACCCGCGAAACCTTCACGTCGCGACTCGCAGCCGTCGTGACGATGATCGGCGTCGCGACTGGACTCGGCAACATTTGGCGCTTCCCCTACATGGTCGGGAAGTTCGGTGGCGCCGCGTTCGTGCTGATCTACACGCTCATCGTCGTCGCCATCGGCGTGCCGGCACTCATGGCCGAATGGGCGTTAGGCCGCCATACCCGCCGAGGACCCGTCGGCGCGTTCGCGGCCGGTGGCCTTCCGTATGGCCGCGCTATCGGCTGGTTCTTCTTCTTCATCGTGACGGCGGCGACGGCGTATTACACGGCCGTCGTGGGCTGGGTGCTGTACTATGCCTTCGCGCAGCTCGCGACGCCGCTCGCCTCGATCAACGCCGCCGCGATCCTTCCGCCTAACGAGGGATACTCGACGACCTCCTTCGTGCTGCAGCTCGTCTGCACCGGCCTCGTGATCCTGAGCTGCGCCGTCGTGCTCATCAAGGGACTCCGGGCTGGAATCGAAAAGGCGAGCATGATCGTGATGCCGCTGCTCGTCGTCATCCTCCTCGTCTTGCTCGCGCGCGCGCTCACACTCCCGGGTGCGATGGAGGGCGTGCGTTGGTACATCCTGGAGCCGCGCTGGGCCGACATCAATGCCAAGGTCGCGATGGCCGCGTTAGGCCACGCGATCTTCTCACTGTCGCTGGGCGGCACGTTCATGGTCGTGTACGGATCGTATCTCGCGGCGCGCGAGCCGTTGCTCAGTAGCGCGGTGTGGACGACCTTCGGCGACACTGCCTCCGGTCTGCTCGCGGGACTTGCAATCATTCCCGCGGTCTTCGCCTTCAACCTCGAGCCGACTTCAGGGCCGGGGCTCATTTTCGCCACGCTGCCACAGGTATTCGCCGAAATCCCGGCCGGCTGGATCTTCGGGTTCCTCTTCTTCTTGGGGTTGCTCGGCGCCGGCTACCTCTCCGATATCGCAGCCTTCGAGGTGCTCGTAGCCGGACTCACGGACAGTACGCGCCTCACGAGAAAAGCGGCGACGTGGATCATAGCCGCGGTCGTCTTCGTCCTGGCAATCCCACCGACGATCAACAACGCCATCTTCGTCCCCTGGGACCTGACGTTCGGCAGCGGCATGCAGACGTTAGGCGCTCTCATGGCTGTGGTGACGCTCGCCTGGTGCCTCGATCGTGGCAAGGCACTGGCCGAGCTGTCGAGTCAGGGTGAGCGCCCAGTGCCACCGTGGCTCTTCTACTGGATCCGTTTTGGCGTACCCGCCGCGATTCTCACCGTGGGCATCTGGTGGCTCATGACGAGCGTGATCGGAGTCACGGCTGCGGAGTAAGCTGCCTCTAAGAGCTTTACCACAGAGAACATAGAGAACGCAGAGGACTGCAACTGCTCTGGTTAACTGCGTTCAACTGCCGCTTGACGTCTGCGCAGACCCGGCATCGATTCGCCCTAGTGCACGCTTTGACCTTTGACCTCAGACCTCTGACCTCTGACCTGCAGTAAATGCCCGTCTCAGTCTCTAGTTCGAAACTCATATACAGCTGTCTCAAGGATCTCGGCATTCGCATCGTCTCCGCACTCCCCGAGACGTGGCTCGTCCATCTCATCCGGCTCTCGGAAGAAGACCCCGAGATGACGCTGGTGCGACTGGCGAAGGAAGAAGAAGGAGTCGGCATCTCCGTCGGCGCTTACCTCTCCGGCGTGAAGTCCGCGATGCTGATGCAGAACCACGGGTTTCTCGCGTCGGTGAATGGAATCGTCTCCTGCGCGCAGCTGTATCGCATTCCGTTGTTGATGCTGATCAGTCACCGCGGCGAATTCGGCGAGAAGGACCCTTGGCAAACCGAAGGTGGCGGCGTCACCGAGCATGTGCTCGACGCGTTGCGCATTCCGCACACTCGTCTCGAATCGCCGGATCACGTCGCCAAGCGTCTCTCGAAGGCGCAGACGCTCGCCTACTCGGCGAGCCGCCCCGTCGCGTTGCTCTTGTGCCGCGACCTCATGTGGGAGGATTCATGAAGCGGCTCGAGGCGTTGCAAAGCGTGTACGGCGAGCTGGAACGCTGCGTCGTCGTCACGATCATGGGCGCGGTCGCCGCCGAGCTGCAGTCCATCGGACACAAGCCCAACTTCTTTTATCTGCAGCACGCGATGGGGCTCGCTTCCTCGTTAGGGCTCGGCATCGCGCTGTCGCGCCCGGAGGCGAAGGTTGTCGTCTTCGATGGCGACGGTTCCCTGCTCATGAACCTGGGCGGCCTAACGACGCTGGCCCGCTACCGTCCACGAAACCTGACGCACGTCGTCTTCGACAACGAGAGCTTGCTGTCGGTCGGCGGCTTTCCAACTGCAACGTCGACCGGCAGCGACCTCGCCGCGCTGGCCACTGCGGCGGGCGTTCCGAACACCGCGACCGTCCGCACGCTCGATGACTTCCGCGCGGCCTTCATCAAGGCGTTGTCCGCCGGCGACCTCACCACGATTGTCGCGAAGGTCGAGGCCGTCGGGCCGTCCGGCTACGTCACCGAGCTGTCGCTGCTCGAGAATCGCTATCAATTCCAGCGCTTCCTGCGCGAGAGCGCACCCCGGAGCACTCCATGACGCTGCTCACCGAACTCGTCGCCGAGCTAACGACTGGGCGCCTAACGATCGTCGACCTCACGCAGACGCTCGGTCCCTCCACGCCTGTAATCGGGCTGCCACCGCAGTTCGGCTCCTCGCCCGGCGTCACGATCGAGACGATCTCGCGCTTCGATGCCAAGGGGCCAGCCTGGTACTGGAACACGATCCGCATGGGCGAGCACACGGGTACGCACTTCGACGCGCCTGTCCACTGGATCACGGGAAAGGATCTGCCTAACAACGCCTGCGATACGATCCCACCGCGTCAGTTCGTGGGCCCGGCGTGCGTCATCGACGTCACCAGCAAGGTCGCCACGAACGAAGATTTCCTGCTCATGCCGGAGCACATCGTCGCGTGGGAGGAGCGCAACGGAAAGATTCCGGCTGGCGCGTGGGTCCTGCTGCGCACCGGCTGGAGCACACGCAAAGACCCAGTCGCGTTCCTCAACGTGCGCGCCGACGGCCCGCACTCCCCCGGCTTCCACAAGAGCGCCTCGATGTTGCTCGCACACGACCGCGACGTGCTCGGAGTCGGCGTAGAAACCGTTGGAACTGACGCGGGCCAGGCCGGTACGTTCGATCCGCCGTTCCCGAACCACGGCATCATGCACGGCGCTGGGAAGTTCGGGCTCGCGAGCCTGCGCAACCTCGACAGGCTTCCGGCCACTGGATCGATCGTGATCGCCGCACCGCTCAAATTAGAAAACGGCAGCGGCAGCCCACTGCGTGTGCTGGCGATCGCCCCCGCCTAACGATTTCGTGGTTCGCCCGTACGGCTGAGAGTGGCTTCCAGGAAGTAACCGGTCAACATGTCGCGAAATCGTGGGTGAATTCGTAATTCATAGCTAGGTGGGCTGGTTTCTGCGCACGGCGAGGTTGGGGACGCTGACCAAGGAGGGCAAAATGACTCGGACTCAGAGCCTGTGGCGGCGGAGTATCGCCGGGGGCACGACAGCGATCGCGCTGGCGTGTGGCGACAGCGACCTACCAACGGTCAATACCGGTACGATCCAGATCGCGGCGAATCCCGCGTCCATCTCTGTGCCGCAGGGCGGCATTGGTTCGGTGACAGTCTCGTTGACGCGTGGTGGAGACTATGCTGCCGACGTCACGCTCTCGATTAGCGGACTTCCGGCGGGCGTAACGACAACGATCAATCCGGCACAGCTCACGGGAAGTACGACGTCTGCGACGATAGATGTCGCCGTCGCCGCAACCGTTGCCGTCGGCAGTTACACGGCGACAATCACAGCCGCCGGGCAGGGGGGCGCGCAGGCGACGACAAGCCTCGAGCTGACTGTCACGGCACTGCCTAACTACACCCTAACGGTGACGCCCACATCGCTCACTGTCGCTGCTGGCGCGAGCGGTAATGCTGTCGTGAACATCAGCCGCACGAACTTCACCGGAGGCGTCACGCTTTCACTCCAGAATCCTCCGGCTGGAATTACAGGGAGCTTCAACCCGTCTCCATCGACGACGAACTCCGCTGACCTGGTGCTGAGCGTGGCAGCGAATGTAGCGGCCGCCAACTACGCTATTACGGTCCAGGGGTCTGCTACGGGAATCGCTGCCCGCACCGTCGGGCTGCAGCTCACCGTAATTCCGCCACCGACCGGCGGTAGCAACGTGGAATATCAGTTCTGCGATCCGACGGCTGTGCCGGCATTCTTCGCATTTCAGGATGGAACGAATGCATGGCAGGCCGTCGCGCCAGTCACGTCAGGAACGGTAACCAAATTTGGCTTCAAC
>CBQVAZ010000342.1:0-4635 GCA_967720205.1 uncultured Gemmatimonadaceae bacterium
AACTTCGAGGGCCGCCAGGGAAAAGGCGGTCGCACTTTCCTCGCCAGTCCCCTCACCGCCGCGGCATCCGCTGTGCGCGGTGCCATCGCCGACGCTCGAACGTTCGCGTGACTATGCAACCCTTTACGTCGCTTGTCTCCACAGCGGTTGTGCTGCCTATCGACGACGTCGACACCGACCAGATCATTCCGGCGCGTTTCCTCAAGATTACGGATCGCAACGGACTTGGGCCGCATGCTTTCGCCGACTGGCGTTACGACGCGAGCGACACCGCGCGCGCCGACTTCCCGCTCAACGCTGCCGTGGCCCGCGACGCGAAGATTCTCGTCGCCGGCCGCAACTTCGGATGCGGTTCTTCGCGCGAGCACGCCGTGTGGGCGCTGCACGCGTTAGGCATTCGCGCCATTATCAGTACGTCGTTTGCCGACATCTTCCGAAGCAACGCCCTGTCGAACGGCCTGCTCCCCGTCGTGCTGAGCGAGGCCGAGCTTGGCGCCATTGTGCGCGAGCTTTCGCGGAGTTCGATCGCGCCGTTGCACATAGATCTGCCCGAGCAGGCGGTCACGCTGCAAACGGACGCGGGTCTGCGTTTCGCGTTTGCGATTGACCCGTTCGCCAAGCGCTGTTTGCTGCGGGGCGTCGATCATCTCGGCTTTCTCCTCGACGCTTCGCCAGACATCGCGGCGTATGAAGCGTCTCATCCCGCCGCGTTATGCACTACCTGTTAATCCCGCACAAGAGATTTGCTCGATGCGCGCCGTGATTGCCGTGCTGCCGGGTGATGGCATCGGCCCCGAAGTCATCACGGAAGCGCTGCGTGCTCTGACCGCAGTGGCAGAAACACGCGGACACACTTTCGACGCGCGCTGGGGATTGATCGGCGGCTGCGCTATTGACGCCACAGGCGATCCACTGCCTGACGACACACGCACGTTATGTCTCGGCGCCGACGCCGTGCTGCTCGGTGCAGTTGGCGGTCCGCGGTGGGACGATCCGGCCGCCGCCGTTCGCCCGGAGCAGGGACTGCTCGCACTACGAAAGATTCTCGGCGTGTACGCGAACCTTCGGCCGGTCACTGTGCACGACGCACTTGTCGCCGCGTCGCCGCTCCGCGCCGAGCGGCTCGCCGGCGTGGACGTCCTCGTAGTGCGAGAGCTCACGGGCGGGATCTACTTCGGGGAGAAACGCCGTGAGTCGCTGAACGGCTCCGGCGAACGCGCCTCTGACCTCTGCGTCTACACAACGGAGGAGATCGAACGCGTCGTCCGCGTTGCCGCCACCCTGGCGCGAGCTCGTCGCGCGAAACTTTGTTCGGTAGACAAGGCGAACGTGCTCGAGACGTCGCGTCTCTGGCGGCAGGTTGCGACGCGCGTTGTGCGCGACGAGTTCCCAGACGTGAGCCTCACGCATCTCCTTGTCGATGCGTGCGCTATGCAGCTGATCCGAGCTCCAGCCGACTTCGACGTCATCGTCACCGAAAACATGTTCGGTGACATTCTCACCGATGAGGCGTCGATGTTGGCCGGCTCCATCGGTCTGCTTCCGTCTGCCTCGTTAGGCACTTCTCCACCTAACGGTGGTGTGCAACCGGGCTTGTATGAGCCAATCCACGGGTCGGCACCTGATATCGCCGGCCGCGGCGTCGCGAACCCGCTCGGTGCTATCGCGAGCGTGGCGATGATGCTGCGGCACTCATTCGGGCTTCTCGAGGAAGCACGCGCCGTGGACGACGCAGTCTACGTCACACTGAACGCGGGTTGGCGTACGGCAGATATCCATTCGGCAGGCGGTCGCCGATGCTCGACCAGCGAGATGGGCACACTGGTGGCCAAGCAGATTGCCACGGTTTCGCGTTAGGCGTATGCAACGACGAACCGAGGCGCTGGTTACGAACGGAGCACGTGATCATGACGTGCACGCCGCGAGTATCCGCGCGGGCGATGCGCGAGCGATGGAGACGCTGTTCCGAGCGTATAGCGACGCGCTGCGTCGCTTCGCCTATCGCATTGTGCGCTCGCGCGAAGCCGCCGCCGAGATCGTCCAGGACGTGTTCTGCAATGTGTGGCGCGCCCGAGAACAGTTTGCTGTACAGGAAGAGCCGGTGGCCTACCTTTTTAGCGCCACTCGTAACCGGGCTCTCGACGTTCTCGCCCACGAAGGCGTGCGTCGGCGCTGGCACGACGCGTGGTCTGTGGAGGAGCACCATCCGGGTACGCGCCGACACGCCGCAACGCCGGACCAACTGACGCATCTCGCCGAACTGCACGATGCAATTGACGACGCGCTCGCAAATATGCCTGGGCGGCGTCGGCTCGTCTGCCGCATGCGCTGGAAGGACGGCCTCAGCCCGCGCGAGATCGCGGTCCAGTTACAGATCGCTCTCAAGACCGTGGAGACACAGATCAGCCGCGGCCTGCGCGATCTGCGCATCCGCCTCAATGGCCACATCGATTCGTGATAGGCTGCTGACCTCGGTCTAGCGGAGCAGGCTGGCGGGCCCAACATTATCGCGGACTGACCGCCGGTTAAGTCATGGCCCGGTCGATGGCATTGTCCAACGAGCCTAACGGGAGCGTGAGGGTCGCCAATGACGAATTTCGCGCTGGTCATTCTGATGTCCTGCGTTTTCGCTGTTCCTGGCTGTGGCCAGCGGCCCGACAATGCTGAAAGGACATCTTCGGGAAAGGGATGGGAGTGCTCGGCCGGTTACGTGGAGCGCGGTCCTGGCTGCGTCGGTGTGGCACTAGGGACTGACGCTGAGATTCGGCAGCTACTGATCCGGGAGTCAATCGCGTCGTACTCGGGCAATTGCGCGTGTCCGTACCATTCCGACCGTGCGGGGCGCGCGTGCGGTCGCCGGAGCGCGTATGTGCGAGCGGGTGGCGCTACTGTGCTGTGCTATGCGGCCGACATCTCGGTCGCCGATGTGCGGCGCATGCGGGCGCAGTACCCGCCAGAGTAGAGCACCGCGACGACACTAGTCTCCACGACAGACGGAATCTCGCTACGTCAAGCGCCGTACGTACTCGGCGCTACCTCAGAACGAGAGCTTTTCTATGGCGAAGCGAGCCGCGACACTTCTCACGATTCATGCTCTGATTGCAGCCGCTGGGCTGCTCTCCCCTAACGCCTCACAGTGCCAAGCAAAGCAATACGCGCTCGAATCAGTCGCTGGAGTGCGCATGCATAACGTGACAGCAGTACCGGCCACTCTCGATGGCAAGAAGGGTCTGCGAATCACGATAAGCGACGAAGGCGCCGTGCGGTTTCAACGGATGACGCCCGAGGAGCGCAACCAGTTCGAGCAACTCGCGGTGATCGAAGGTCTGGACTTTTCGAGTGGAGTCATCGAGGCGGAGATTGCTGGAGTGCCAGCGCCTGGCGCCGCTGAAGGTGCGCGCGGATTTGTAGGCGTCGCGTTTCGACTGCAGGACGACATGAAAACCTACGACGCGTTTTACCTGAGACCTACGAACGGTCGCGCCGAAGATCAGGAACGCCGCAACCATGCCACGCAATACATCTCGCATCCGGAGTGGCCGTGGTCACGCCTGCGAAGCGAGACACCGAGCAAGTATGAGTCTTATGTAGATCTGGTCCCGGGGGCTTGGACCAAGATCAAAATCGAGGTGCGCGGCGATAAAGCGCGCCTCTACGTCCACGATGGACAGCACCCTGTACTAATCGTGAATGACGTGAAGTCGGGAGCACAAAAGAAAGGAGCCATCGCGCTGTGGCTTGGTCCGGGAACGATCGGTCATTTCCGCAATCTCGTCGTGACTCCGTAAGCCTGTCGACCCGCGCGACACGCATTTCGGTCGGCTAATTCGGTTTGGCACTTGTTGGATGTGATGTCCCAGCAGGATTATTTCTGGGAACGCTCTCGCACGCGACCGCCAACAAGAGCTCATCATCACGAAGGACCGCACATGATTCGTATTCTGATCGTCGTCGCTTTGGCAGCATCGTCGTCGGTGGCGAGTGCACAATCGGTCTCGGTAACGCTCACGGAATGGAAGGTTGGACTCGCGAGCGACACATTGCGCGCCGGGTCAGTGAGCTTTGAGGTGAAGAACACAGGCTCAATGACTCACGCGTTCTATGTGCGAGGGAATGGCGTGGACAAGGGAACGCGGGAGATTCCGGCCAATCAATCCGCGACGCTGACACTCACGTTGAAGCCAGGCACATACGAGGTCTTCTGCCCGATGTCTGAGGAGTCGCACAAGATGGCCGGCATGGCGCGAAAGATCGTGGTGACACCGGGCGACGCTTCGTCAACGCCAAAGCCGCCGGGACTCTGACGAAGCCCGAGCCTGATAGCTCGTTAGGCGCTGGCGACCGCGCTGCCCCATTGATCCGCGGCGCGGTGCCGGCGGACCTGCCTATTATCGGCCGACTCGGCGCGCTGCTCGTTCGGATGCACCACGACCTCGATCCCAA
Organism: uncultured Gemmatimonadaceae bacterium; assembly: GCA_967720205.1. Lineage (GTDB taxonomy): Bacteria > Gemmatimonadota > Gemmatimonadetes > Gemmatimonadales > Gemmatimonadaceae > DASYRX01. The sequence goes on from CBQVAZ010000342.1 coordinate 4,444, forward strand.
GCGCTTCATCGAGGCCAGCCCACAGACAGAACGCGCCTACGCCTCGTTCATTGGGTCGCAGCTCGAGGATCCGAGCATGATCGTCTTGGTGGCCGAACAGGACGGGATGGTCGCCGGCTACAGCTACTCTGGGATCGAGGGGCGCGACTACATGTCGCTGCGCGGGCCCGCCGGCGTGCTGCATGACATCGT
>CBQVAZ010000343.1:0-4610 GCA_967720205.1 uncultured Gemmatimonadaceae bacterium
AGTCCTTTTGTCTATTGAACAACGTCTAGCGTCGCCCCGGCTCTCGTCAGGCGTGCAACTGCCGCTGCATCGAGTCGCGCTTTCACGATGATCGCATCGCCATCATGCCGCTGATCGAGCACTTCGCCGGCGCGATGCACCGCGGCAAGCAGGCCGCCGTTTGTCAACGGAACGCGCAACTGTGTGAGCGGTCGTGAAGCATGCAGATGCCGAGCGAGCGCATCACGCAACGGATGCACACCGCCTGGCTGCAGCGCCGAGATGAACACGCTGGCCGGTGCGAGCTCCGCCATTCTTTCGCGGAGCGCAGCGACTGATTCGGGATCGAGTCTGTCGATCTTGTTGAATGTCTGAATGATCGGCCGGTCGCCGGCGCCTAACTCGTTGAGCACTTCGTCGACGACGTCGCGCTGCTCTTCCCACGCCGGATGGCTCGCGTCGATGACGTGAATCAGCACGTCCGCTTCGCGCACTTCCTCGAGCGTCGCACGGAACGACGCCACAAGATCGTGCGGCAGCTTGCGGATGAATCCGACCGTATCGGTCACCAACACGCGCTCGCGCTCACCTAACGCCACTTCGCGCGTGAGCGGATCGAGCGTGGCGAACAGACGATCCTCCACGAACACGTCGTTCGCCTGCGTGAGGGTGCGCAGGATCGATGATTTGCCAGCGTTCGTATATCCAACGAGCGAAGCACGGAACTCGCCGCGGCGTCCTTTGCGCTGCACTTCGCGCGCGGTAACGACATCCTGCAGCCTTCCGTGCAGCAGTTTGATGCGATGACCGATGAGGCGCCGGTCGGTTTCCAGCTGCGTTTCGCCGGGTCCCCGCATCCCGATGCCGATACCGCCGCGCGTCTTCTCCAGGTGCGCCCACATTCGCGTTAGGCGCGGCAGCATGTACTCCAGCTGCGCCAGCTCGACCTGCAGCTTGGCTTCGTGTGTGCGTGCGCGCGTCGCGAAAATGTCGAGGATGAGCTCGGCGCGATCCATCACGCGGCGCCCGACGCTATCCTCGACGTTCTTCCCTTGAGCCGGCGTCAATTCGTCGTCGAAAATCACGAGCGTCGCGTCGCGATCCTCGATGACGTCGCGCAGCTCTTCGATCTTCCCCTTCCCCAGGTACGTCGCCGGATTCGGGCGATCGATCTGCTGCGTCACCGTGCCAACGACGGTCGCTCCCGCCGTATCGGCGAGGCGCTCCAGCTCAGCGAGGTGTTCCTCGAGCTGATGCCGAGCGGGGCTCCGCTTGATCGGTGCGCCCACAAGCACGGCGCGCTCGATCGGCGGAGCGAGCGAGATTAAATCGCGAGCTATTGCCCGCTCCCTGGCTTCCGGCGCTCGACCCTAACGAGTCGATCCTCCCAGCGTCGTGAAGCGGCCCGTGCGGTCATAGGGTCGTGTGCGCTTACCGATTGGCGTATCGACGGTGATGTCACCAGTCACACGGTAATTCACAGCCCCGGTCTGCATCAACTGTCGACCGGCCGCACCAATCCCGGCGTACGTGAACGTGATCGGCAGACGCACGATCGTCGAATCGTTTTCCTGCACCGTAAAGGCCTGGTCCAGAACACCGTTGCCCACGGCGACCGAGTCGACGGCCAGGTTGTACGTCAGGCGTGTGCCGTCGAGGCGGAAGTTGTTCGGGTTATAGACGGAGAGCTGGATCTCGAGGGCGCCGCCGCTCGTCCCAACACCCGTCAGTTTCAAATCGCGAAATGTGACCACCGGCTCCTTCCACGATCCACGCCAGAGCGAGCTGCACGCTGCTGTTGCCGCGCCTAGCGCGAGAACGGCTGCCAGTCCCCACCGAGTAGTGCGCATGTCTTCCTCCTAACGAGTCTATAACGGCTCACTGCCTTTCGTTCCACCTGTACCACCACCTTCGATTCGAGCGCGAAGATCGGCCCACCACGCAATCCGCTTAGCGATCTCCTTCTCGAACCCAAACGGCCCTGGCTTGTACAGCTCGGTCGCCTTGAGCTTCTCAGGTAAATAGTCCTGAGGGATGTACGCCTCCGGCACCGCGTGTGCGTACTCATACCCCTTCCCATAACCCAGTTCCTTCATGAGGGGCGTGGGAGCATTGCGTATGTGTAGTGGAACAGGTTCCGCGGGATGGTTGCGCGCGAGGTCCAACGCCTCGGACCATGCCTCGTAAACGCGATTCGATTTGGGCGCCGTCGCGAGATAAACCGCCACTTCGGCAAGCGCGAGATCGCCCTCTGGTGAACCGAGCGCGTGATACGCGTCGCGCGCCGCGATAGCCAGCGTTAGGGCCTGCGGATCCGCCAGGCCGACGTCTTCAGCAGCAAAGCGAATCGTCCGGCGTGCAATGTACATCGGATCCTCGCCGCCTTCGATCATGCGCGCCAGCCAGTACAGCGCCGCGTGTGGATCGCTCCCGCGCAACGCCTTGTGATACGCTGAAATGAGGTTGAAGTGCTCTTCGCGATTCTTGTCGTAGCGCGGGACGCGATGCTGCAACGCGTCGCCGAACAGCTTCTTCGTTAGGCGCCCTCCGGCGCCGATATGCTGCGCTGCCACTTCCAGCGCCGTCAATGCCCGCCGCGCATCGCCATCCGACTGCTCGGCGAGCCAATCGATGGCGTCCGGTTCCACGGAGAGTCCTAATGTGCCGAGCCCGTTCTCCGCGTCGGCCAACGCGCGCTGCAGCAGCTTGGCGATATCGGAGATGGTCAGCGGCTCGAGGACAATGACGCGCGTTCGAGACAAGAGCGCGCCATTCAGCTCGAAGGATGGATTCTCGGTCGTCGCTCCAATAAGAGTCACCGTGCCAGTCTCCACCGCCGCGAGGAAGGCGTCTTGTTGTGCACGGTTGAATCGGTGGATTTCATCAACGAAAAGAATGGTACCCCTGCCTAACTGGAGCCGCTCGCGAGCCTGCGCGATGATCTCGCGCACCCGCGGCACGCCTTCGGTCACAGCGGAGAACGGAACGAATTCGCGATCCGCGTAATGCGCGACAAGGCGCCCAAGCGTGGTCTTCCCGCTCCCCGGCGGCCCCCACAGGATCAGCGATCCGACTGTTCCCTTCTCGATCGACTCCCTCAGCGGCGTCCCCGCACCGAGCACGCGCTCCTGCCCCACGACATCCTCGAGTCGTTGCGGCCGCATGCGCGCGGCGAGCGGCTCGCGCGGCGCCATCGAGCGAAAGAGCGTGTCGGCCTGTGGCCCAGGCTCGCGCGGCGTCATAACGAGACGCTGATGCCTCGCGCGAGGATCAGCACCAGCAGGCCGAGGAGAAATGCAATCGGCAGCAACGGATCGCGCTTCCCTTGGAACTCAGGGACGAGATTCGACGCGCCCACGTAGAGCGTAACTCCCGCCGCGAGCGCCAGACCGATCGACTGCAGCGCCGCTGTGTTGAGCGTGAGCAGGGCGCCAAGGAGCGTCGCCACGCCTAACGCAACGGCCGCGCCGAGCGCCGCGCGAGCAGACCATCCGGCTTTGAGAAAGAGCGAAGCGATCGCTACACCTTCCGGGACCTTGTGCAACGCAACGGCGGCAGCCACGAGCGCGCCGAGTCGCGCATTCACCTGGTAGCCGCTGGCGATCGCCATGCCGTCGACAAAGGTGTGCAGCAGCAAGCCGAGCAGCGCGCTGACGCTGACGCGCGCCGTCACGGCGTGAACTTCTTCGCCGAAGTGGAAGTGGGGCACCAGAACGTGCTGTGAGAAATGCACCAGGACATATCCAACGAGCACGACCCATGCCGCACGCGCTCCGCCTTCTGTGAGCGCGTGCGGAAGAAGGTCGAGCAACGCGACGCCGATCAGGAACGCCGCCGAGAAGGCGAGCAGCGCGTCGAGGAGTCGCGGGTGACGCAGCGGCCTCGACGTCACCAGCGCCGCACCGACGACGTTGGCCATCGACGCGATCAGCGCGTAGACGAGCGGGGTCGTGCTCACGCGCTATTGCGTGCTCGTTAGGCCCAGCTTCTCGATCGCACGGTCCAGCGCACCGCGCATTTCTGGCGCCGGAGGAAACTCGCTCGGTGCGAGCCGCCACGTTCGCGGCTTGAGCGGCGTGCCGGGCACGAGTCCCGTACCGATGAGCAGGTAGTACCAACGATCCGAACGCGCGTGCACGTGCAGATCCAGTGACGCACCTAACGAAAGCTGATCGTCGCTGCCGACGAGTGTGAATTCCACTCCCGCGAAGATCGAGAGCGGTGTGCGCAGTCGCGCGAAGGCGTCGCGCACGTCCTCCAGCGCCAGCGCGCTCCCGCTCCAACGCTGATCGCTGCGCACATCCCAGACGTGCACAGCCACAGCCGGCGGGAGGTGCCCGCTCAGCGCGTGAAAGAGATCGACGGCGCGCTCGGCGGTCGCGAAAACCCGCGCCGTGTACAATCCGTCGGCAGCGTCGAACGAAAAACGCGCGCGCACCGAGCGAAAACGATGCGCGATTACCGACTCCTGCTGGCGCCCACGAAAAAGGACCACGAACCGACGCTACCCGGCGTTGAGTTGACGCGCGAGCGCGAGCAGCTCGTCGCGTGTGTTGCGCGACGGATCTTCCAAAACGGCGTCGCGCAGCGCAGTGAGAATCTGGCCAAGGGCGGGACCCGGCGCGACGCCC
>CBQVAZ010000344.1:0-4607 GCA_967720205.1 uncultured Gemmatimonadaceae bacterium
GCCGCCTTCAGCATCAGATCCGCGAACAAATCCACCTCGTCGCGCATCGTGTACACGCTCGGCGTCACGCGCAGTCCGTGGAACTCGGGATGCACGATCGCCACGGTGAAGACCTTGTGCTTGCTCCACAGATACTGCTGCAGCTTTGGCGTATCGATCCCGTCGATGTTCACCATCGCGATCCCGCACGCGTGCTTGTCGTCGAGCGGCGTGAGCACGTGGATGCGATCACTCTCGGTAGTCACGCGCTTGGCCCAACGATCGCGCAGATAGCGCAGACGCGCCGCTTTGCGCTCCAGTCCCATTTGCTGATTGAAGGCGGCGGCCAGTGAAATCGCGTTGTGATTCGCCGCCGGATGCGTCCCGATTTCCTCATACTTCCGGATGTTGCTGTCCATCTCCGGCGGAGCGGCCATCAAAGGCCAAAGCCCTTTGATCTTGTCGCGCCTAACGTATAGGAAGCCCGTGCCGATGGGCGCGTGCAGCCACTTGTGCAGGCTCGTGCCGTAATAGTCCACGTCCAGCTCGTCGCGCGTGAACGGGAAGTGCGCGAACGCATGAGCCCCGTCGACGAACGTCGTGATTCCCTTCTCGCGCGCCATGCGCACGATGTCGCGAACCGGAAGGATCTGTCCCGTCAGATTCGTTATGTGCGTGATCTCGATGACCTTCGTCCGCGGCGTGATCGCGTTGCGGAATAGATCGACGAGATACGCGTCGCTCGGCGGTGGTACTTTGAAGGACAGCTTCTTCACGACGATGCCATCGCGACGCGCGCGTTGTTCCCACGTCGTGATCATGCGCCCGTAGTTCTGATTCGTGAGGATGACCTCGTCGCCGGCCTTGAGGTCGAGGCCGAGGATCATGATCTCGTTCGCTTCGGATGCATTACGCGTGATCGCCATCTCTTCGGGATCGCAGCCGAACATGTCGGCCAGCCGACGTCGCGCCACTTCGATGCGCGGCTCGAGCACATTCCACATGTGATCGACGGGGATCATGTTCGAGAAGCGAAGATCCTTGATCATCGCCTCGAGCACGTGCGTTGGCGCGGGACTGACGCCGCCGTTGTTCAGGTTGACGACGGAGTGATCGTCGTCGAAGGCGCGTTGGATCTGCGCCCAGTATTCCTCGTCGTCAGCCAGCGCGGTGTTCGGCGCGGAACCGGCGTAGCCGTTGGCCTCGAAGAGACGGCGAAATGCATCGGGGCGCAGCATCGGCGCGGCGATCGCATAACGAGAGAGTGACGAGACGAAATTACGTCGACCGAGCATTCGGTCCTCGCCGTTAGGGAAGCACTTCCTCTGACCTCTGACCTCTGACCTCTGACCTCTGACCTCTGACCTCTGACCTCTGACCTAAATTGTCACATCCGCCCCGATTGCGGCAGATCGAGTGTGAAATAGAAGCGGGTTCCGCGCTCTAACTCTGTTTCGATACCCAGCTCACCGCCCATGGCACGCACCAATAGCTGGCAGATCGAGAGGCCCAACCCGGCGCTCGAGAAGGCGTAGTCGCCCGGCGCCTGACGCTGCCGGAAGGCTTCGAAGAGGTTGTCGAGCACGTGCGGTGGAATGCCGCGCCCTGTGTCCTGCACAGAAAACTCGATGCGTGAGCGATCCAGCTCGCGGCAGATCACGGCAACAGAACCCGTGCTCGTGAATTTGATGGCGTTCGTCGTGAGGTTGAGCAGGACGCGATTGAGCGCCGACGCATGACCCACTCTGAGGTCCGCCTGCGGCCCTGAAGCCGTCATCGTTAGGCGCTTCTCCTCGGCCATTGGGCGCAGGATATCCAGCACCGACTGCAAGACGTCCGCAACCGAGAACGGGAGCGGCTGCTGCTCGACGAGCGTCGTTCCGCCGCGCGCCAGCTCGATCACGTCGCTGGCGATCGAGCTCAGCCCGAACGCCGCGCTGTAGATCAGTCCTAGCTGCCGTACCTGCACGGTGGAAAGCTCGCCACCGGCGCCCGAGCGTAGCCGCTCGGCCAGGATGAGGATCGAGCCGAGCGGCGAGCGCATGTCGTGCGCCATTTCGACGATGAGCTGCTGTGCCTCGCCGCCCGTTAGGCGCGCCGCGAAACGCTGAGCGGCGTGTTCGTCCAGCGCGCCTTGCAACCGCTCGAATCCACGAATGAGCTGAACGAGCGCTTTGGGATTGGTCGTCTCTTCCGCACGTGTCAGCACGGCGCCACGTAGCGACTCGAGCACTCGGCGGGCCGGTACGAACGGGAGCAAGCCTTCGAGCGCGGCCGGACCGAAGGTCTCGGCATCAGCAAGCACCGCCTTGGCCAGATGCAACGCGGTGCGCTCGACGTCTTCCGGTGTTAGGCGGGTGTGGTCTCCGTACGTCCAGCGCCCGGCAACGTCGGCAACCGCCGCTTCCAGCAGCGCCCAGATCGACTCGGTTGACTGACCATCCCGGTCTCCTGACTTCGGCGCCGTGGTGTCAGCGAGTGATCCAGACGCGTCGGCGGGCTCGGACGTTGATGCCGTCGTTCGCCCTCGCGTCGCACCCTTGCGCGGCGGTCGGGCGGCTCGGCTCATTCGTCAGTGATGCCCGACAAATCGTCGCGACGGAACCCGTGCTTCTCCATGAGACGATAGAGGGTCGTCCGATCGATGTTCGCCAGACGCGCCGCCTTCGACATGTTCGAACCCGCTCGCCCGATGAGCTGCGTGAGATACTCCTTCTCGAAGTGCGCGATGAGACGGTCTTTTGCTTCGTGAAAGGTCGAAGTCATCACAGCCGCTGGGAAGCTCTCCCCCGTGACGGGCTCCGGCGCTGCCCCAGTTCCGCTGCTGTCATCGTACATCGGAACGTCGTCAGGTTGAATGAGACTCCCTGACTCCGTGAGCACGGTGAGCTGCTCGATAACGTTCTGCAGCTCACGCACGTTGCCGCGCCAGTGCCGAGTCTTGAGGAAATCGATAGTCGATTCAGACAATCGCGGCGGCGCCTCGCTGTGTCCACGATGCCGTTCCCAGTAGTGCGACAGGAAGTGATTCGCGAGAATTTGAATGTCTTCCTGTCGCCGGCGCAGCGGCGGCAGGTGGATCGGTACCACGCGCAGTCTGTAGAGCAGATCCTCGCGTAGCGATCCCTTGGCTACGCACTCCTGCGGCACTTTGTTCGTTGCCGAAATGAAGCGTACGTCGACGACGGCGTCCTGTGACTCGCTGCCGACGCGCCTAACGACGCCATCCTGAATCACGCGCAACAGCTTGGCCTGAATGGGCAGCGACATTTCTGTCAGCTCGTCCAGGAACAGGGTCCCGCCATTCGCGATCTCGAGGAGGCCAGGCTTCTCGCGATCGGCTCCAGTGAACGCGCCTTTGCGATGTCCGAATAGCTCGCTTTCCAGCAACCCTTCCGGCAGCGCTGCGCAGTTGATGGGAACCAGCGGACGGCTCGCCCGACGCGAATGCTGATGGATGAACTGGGCGATGACTTCTTTGCCCGTGCCGCTTTCGCCCATGATCATGACGGACGCGTCAGTGCTCGCGACCCTGCGCGCGAGATCGACTGCCTTTCGAAACGCTCCGGAAATACCGAGGAGCGTCAACTTGTCGCTGTGTCCCGTCTGTTTCTGCAGCTGAACGCGGAGGTCGCGCGTCTCACGCGCAACCATGACGGCGTGCGCCGCGCGTCCAACGAGTACTTGCAGATGCGTCGCGGAGAACGGCTTCGGGAGATAATCCCACGCGCCGGTTCGCAATGCTTCGATGCTCGTCGTCACGCTCGGATTGCCGGTCATAACGACGACGATTGTTTCTTTGTTCGATTCGAGCGTCGCCTTGAGGATGTCCATCCCCGAGACGGGCGTCATGTACAAGTCGACGAGGACGATGTCGAAGCGGCGCCGCTTAACGAGATCGATCGCCTCATCGCCGCGCCCAAGTGTGGTGACGTTGTAGCCGTCCATCTGCAGCACGCTCGCGCATCCTTCGCGGAGTGTGCGATCGTCATCGACGATCAGCAGGTTGAGGCTTCCTTTGACCTCACTTGGAATAGAGAGCGGATCGCGCGGCTCTCTGTTCGTGGGGTCGAGTGCCTCGTTGTCGACGGCAGTTCCGCTCGTCATCTATGCAGGTCTCCTGGCAGCAGGTTCAGACCGCTGCAAGCGTTGTGACCGCACCTGGCTTGTGTCAGACACGCGACCCGACGCTTTGCCCGGGCGGCGACCCAACAATTTCAGGCGCGCGAGGTCCGAATCGGAGCTTGCCGCGCAGTTTTTTGCGGTGCTAAAGCTACACCGTCGCTGGACGACAACACCGCGATGTGCGTCACGCACAACAGCCGTTGTGGTCGGCAGCCACGCCGGAAGGCTAATCACAGCGGTGCCTAGCCCGGGCCAACGCGTCGGCCAAACCCTGGTTAGGTACTTCTTGACCAACCCGTGCGTCGAGCTCTGTGACGAGCAGGGTGGGCCAAGAATTGCTATCCCATGGACAACTTCTCCGCATTATGTCGGTAGCGTTTTGAGGCACTATTATCGTCCTCTCAGCGTATCATTCAGCCTCCGTCCTCCAGTGTCTAAGTCATGCCAGTTGATCTAGTTCAATCGTCAGGGGGCGGCGTCCAGCCTTACGGCAACGGCGCAGC
>CBQVAZ010000345.1:0-4600 GCA_967720205.1 uncultured Gemmatimonadaceae bacterium
TCCTTGGCATATGCGGCGCTCATGTTCGCGGCCAGCACCTGGTCGACAGTCTTCCCGGCGATGATTTCTGCGCGCATCTGCTCGCGCAGGGTGAACAACGCGTCGCGCCACGCCTTGAGACGCGCGCGGTCGGCGAGCGGCCCGTGACCCGGAATGATCTTGGTCTGTGCGTCGGACATGCCTAACACCATGTCCGCTGTCGCGATCACGCCCTCGATGGAGCCGCCGCTGGAACGATCGACGAACGGCAAGCCCGCGTTGTGGAAGACGTCGCCCATGTGAATCACGTTCGCCTTGATGAAGCGCACGACGGCGTCGCCGTCCGTGTGAGCTGGGGGCACGTGGGTCGCGACGAGTGAATCGCCGTTGATGTGGAACGTGACGGTCTCGGTGAACGTGACCATCGGGAGAGCGCCCTTCGGGGCGGGCGGCTGCTGATTGTTGAGCGCTTTGATGAACAATCCCGTGGACATGCGCCGCCTAACGTTATCGTGCGCGATCAGCAGCGCGCCTGTTTTCCCGAGGTTCTCGTTGCCGCCGGAGTGATCGAAGTGCCAGTGTGTGTTGACGACAAAGCGCACGGGCTTGGGTGTGATGGCGGCGATGGCGGCGAGGATCTTGGGCGTGAGCGGCGCGAACTGGTCGTCGACGAGAAATGCGGCATCGTCTCCGACCGAGAGCCCCATGTTCCCACCCGAACCCGTGAGCATGTACACGCCGCGCGCGAGCTGAATGGAGCGCACCTGCACGGTGTCGTAATTCACCTGCGCTTGAGCGCCGGATGCGGCTAGGGCTAGAGTGACGCTGCACAGAAACGTTAGGCGACGAAACATGAGTAGGAGAACCTCGGTGAGGTGTGCGTTAGACGACTTGCCGAGCGAGGAGCGGGTTCAGGTGCATGAACATGTTGTATTCCGACCATCCTGCGCGCGCGGCGACCTCATTTGGGTGAATGGCCGGGTGATCCGGCCCGACGAGGGTCGCAACGTCGCCGACCTTTACAGACGTTTCCGGGCCTAACGCGACGAGCGTGTGACTCGCGCTGACCGTACCGATCACGGGGTACACGGACAGCCCGATCAGAACGTCGCATCCCTTCACAGCGCCGCTCGGATACCCGTCCACGTGACCGACGGGAAGCGTCGCGACCCACGTCGCTTGCGACGCCTTCCAGCGCCTGTGATAGCTCACTCCCTCGCCGGCCTCCAGCTTGACGACACGGACAACCGGCGCCTTCAAGCGATACGCGGCGCGCAACTCGCCGCGTGCGCGGGCTTCGTCTGACACATAGCCGCCATACACGGCGAGCCCCGGTCGTACAGCATCGAGAAACGTCTCGGGGATGTGCCAGACAGCGTGCGACGACGCCGCGTGCAGGTGACCGACCTTGATGCCGCCGACTTGCGCGGCGTCGGCGAGGATGCGCAGCTGCTTCGCCTGCTCTTTGTCGAAGTCGACGTCCTCTGTCAGCTCCGTAAAGACGCCTTCGATCTGCACGTTAGGCGCCTTGGCGAAGGTGTCGATCAGCGCCGGTACACGCGCGATCGGCACGCCCATGCGGTGCATGCCGGCATCGACATAAACGTGAACGCCGACCGCACGCCCGCGCGCTGCGCGGCGCGCGACCTCGGGCGCGAGTGCCTCGTCGGGTGTGACGCGAACGTCGTGCGCGATCAGCTCATCCAGTTCACTCGGCTCGACCCGCGCCATCAAGAGAACGGGCTTCTTCACTCCCGCGGAGCGCAACGCCAGGGCTTCGTCGATGCGCACGACGGCGATCCCCCAGATCTCCGGCATCGCGTCGAGGATGGGACCGACGGTCGCACAGCCGCAGCCATAGGCGTTGTTCTTCGCCACAGCCAGAATCGGCTTGCCGCCCGTTAGGTGGGCGATCGCGCGCACGTTCTGCACGAGCGCGGCACGTTCGATCTCGAGCCACGGTTCGGAGCGAAGCCCGACAGGCACCGTGGGCGGAAGCGCCTCCGCGAGGCGCACGCGACCGAGCGCAGCGCCGACCGCCGTCCCAACGACGAACTGCCGGCGCGAAATGCTCACGACCCCCCCCCTTCCTCGCTCGGCGGACCGCCGGTCCGCGCGACCTGATCCGCCTTCACCTTCGCCGGATCGAACTTCTTGGCGCTGGCGATCATCTTGTCGATCGTCTCGTCGAAGTCCGGCGTCGCTTTGCGCTGAAAGCGGAGATGATTGATACGAGCGACGACGAACGCGCGCAGATACGGGCTCTCCATTCCGCGCTCCTTGAGCGCCGCGATGGCAGCGTTCACGGCGTCGTTCAGCTCCATGACTTTGGTGGCACGCACGCGTCGAGCTTCGAGGGCGCGGGGAAGCTTCGACGAGGAGAACTTGTCGATCCGTTTCAGGATGCTGTGGTACGCGCCTCCCGAGAAACGTCCGTTGATCTGATAGCAGAGGCCTAACGTCAGAAGCGCGGGCTCTTCGAACTCGGTCTCGTAGTCCTTTTCGGGTCGATCATCGATCTGCGCCAGCCCTTCGGCGAGTCTGATGACCTCGAGCGCTTTCTCCCTCAGGTTGTGCGCCTTCTCGGTGTTGAGCACGAGGATGCGGTGGGCGACCTCTGGCTCAGGAACGACGAGGGCCGTGATCGACCGTGCCCCCAGGTTCCGCATGGCGCCGATCCGGTGGTAGCCGTTAGGCGACCAGTATTTCCCGTCGCCTGCCGGAACGGCGATTATGGGGTCGAGGAACCGGTCGAGTTTATTGATTGCAACGGCCAGTTTCCCCACGTGAGCCTCGGACAGATCACGCTGATACGGGGTGGGCTCCACCTTGTCCAAGGGGAGGCCGGCCAAAACCTGCCAATTGCCGCCTAACGGATCGCGATAGATACCGAGTACGGCACCGCCGTCATGCGTAATGCGCTCTGCTACTGCTTGCACGCTCGCCGGCGGCGCCGTGGAGGCGAGCTTCCGCGCCTCGAGGCCGCGTGAGGCGGCGGGAGCGTCGTCCTTCTTCTTTTTGCGCTTCTTAGCGACAGCCATGAAGCCACCTAAAGACTAAGAGCTAAGGACTAGGACTCAAGCGCCGAATGTACCCGTCCCCCGAGAAGGGAGCCAGTTTGACCGCAGGGTCACGTAGCAAGCCAGGCCGTGTTGCGGAGGCGGCCGGTCTCTCGTATTATGGGCGCGCGAAAGAGCCGCGATGCGTGCTCACGCGGCGAGTTCCGATTCAAAGGGGCCTGCGTTCGCGCAGGTCTTTTTCTTTTTCGCTCAGTCCAGAGCGATGCCCATCGTGAGGGCCCTGATCACGAGATTGCTGTGGCGGCAGTCGGGTCCCCCGTACTCCGACCGCAGCGCAGATCGAGGAGACAGGAAATGCGTACGACCGGCACCGTAAAGTGGTTCAACGACGCGAAGGGCTTCGGCTTCATTACGCCCGACAATGGACAGAAGGATTGTTTCGTCCATCACTCGGCAATCCAGGCCCAGGGCTTCAGGTCGCTCGCGGAAGGCGAGCGCGTGGAGTTCGAGGTTGTGGAGGGGAAGAAGGGACCTGCCGCGGAGAATGTCACAAAGATCGGCCGCTAGGCGGTGCGACCGGTCGATCGATCCTAACGAGATCGGCGGCCGACAAAAGACAGCGGGTGCGACTTCGGTCGCACCCGTTTTGTTTTAAGAACGTCAAGGCAAAAGCAAAACCTGTTCGGATCACACGGATTTGACGGATAGAACGAATAAAGCCTCAGTTAACAAACGATCATCGGGAACTCCGCTAAGCGACGAGCGATCCGTTTGATCCGCTAGATAGGTGACATCCGTATGGGTTTTGCCTTTGATCTTTTTGCCTTCTAGTTCGTAGCGCTACCCGCGACTTCGACGGGATAGCCGACGAGATACGTCACCGGCAGCGGCGTGCGCGTTGCGAGCGTGCCAGACTCCCAGGCGAATCCGTCGACATCGGCCTCACGTGCGATGCGCAGCATCTCCGAGGGCGAGTATGATCGCATGCACGACACCAAGCCGTCGAAGAGAACGAAGAGCGGGAGCGCGGGCAGGAGATACGTGAAAACGAGTCGGCTCCACGTGAACGGCCGAATGAATGGCGTAAAGAGCAGTACGAGCGCCGGAGAAATCGCGACTGTCCCGACCGCGAGCGCGCTGCGCTGAGTCACTTCGAAGATCGCGATCGGCTCGCGCCGTTGAGCCGCATCGCGCAGCACTGCGCGGGCACTTTCAGGATCGAAGTGGTGAAACGCCGTGAACATCGTGCGGATGCCGGCGAGGCGTGGCGGGACATTCGTCGCATCGACGGGATAGCTCACATACGTTAGGCGCTCGTCCAAGCGATCGACGACAGCCTGATCCCTGGCGCGCGGGTATTTATCCGTGAGTGCGATCTTGACGGAGTGCTCGCCCGTCAACTGCACTTGGTCAGCGAGACTCTGCCAAGGTCCCCCCGAACCAGAGCCGAGGTCGACGATGCGATTCCGGCCATGCCGTCGCAGCATGGACTTGAGCAGCTTGCCGACAGGCTGGTATTGATGCGTCAGCGTGAAGATGAAGCGGAGGTAGTCGGTCGCGGCGTCGCGCAGGAAACGCGGACACCACGGAAGATCTTCGAT
>CBQVAZ010000346.1:0-4582 GCA_967720205.1 uncultured Gemmatimonadaceae bacterium
ATCTCTGGCGCGCGGCGGAGCTCGCGCGCGACTTTCCATCGATTCCGTTCTTCGCACTCACGCCGCTCCGCGCCGGCGATGCGCCCGTCGTCGCCCGCTGTATGGCGCTCGATTTTGCGGATGTGATCACAGAGCACGTGGACGACGCCGTGCTGCGCGAGTTGGTCTTGCCGCACACGTTCACGCATCGCTTTCAGGCCGCGCTGGAAACGCCGCCTGCGGCGCTCGGCCTCGAGACGGCGCTGAGACGCGCCGTGTGGGAGCGTTTGGTAGCGCACGCTGGCCGTATGGTGCGCACAGATACGATCGCCGAATCGCTCGGAGTGAGTCGCGAACACCTGAGTCGCACTTTCGCCGCTGACGGCGCCGCCAATCTCAAGCGCACGATAGATTTGGTCCGCCTGTTGGCTGCGGCGGAATTGGCCAAGAACCCAGGTTACGACGTTGGGGACGTGGCGCGCGTACTTGGTTTCGCGTCGTCGTCGCATCTATCTACCGCGTCGCAGCGGATTTGCGGGACGAAGCCGGCCTCATTAGCGCGACTTCGAGCGATCGACATAATCGAACGGTTCTTGGCAGGGCGATTACGCAGCCGGACGTAGGCCAGCAATCAGTGGGGTCAGACTCCGGTCTGGAGTCTGACCCCGGCGTGGAGTCTGACCCCACTGATGCGTCAGGTCCGTGACACGAAGAATCGCCGTTGGAACGGCGTCAGCTTGACCCGGAGGACGCTTGTGATATTTTTCACAAGCGCTCTTGGGGGCCGCTTAAGTCCCTTAGACCTTCGATCTTAGACCTTCGACCTTAGCCTGATCCATGGCCCAAGAGACCGTGCTCCGTCCCGGCGAAATCAAGGACATCCTGCTCCGCGAGATCGAGGCGGCCGACCTCCGGTCCCTCGACGTCGAAGAAGTCGGGAGCGTGCTGGAGGTCAAAGACGGCATCGCCCGCATCTATGGATTGGGAAAGGCGATGGCCGGCGAGATGCTCGAGGTCACGTCTTCGCGCACCGGCAACAAGGTTGTCGGTCTCGCGCTCAACCTGGAAGAAGACAACATCGGCGCCGTCATCCTCGGTGACTTCCTCCAGCTGAAAGAGGGAGACGAGGTTCGCCGCACAGCGCGCGTACTCGAAGTGCCGGTCGGTCCGGCGCTCGTGGGCCGCGTCGTCGACGCGTTAGGCAACCCCATCGACGGACTCGGCAGCCTGGACGCGACGCACACTCGCAAGGTCGAGTCGGAGGCGCCAGGCATCATCGTTAGGCAGCCCGTGAAGGAGCCGCTGCAGACGGGTATCAAGGCGATCGATTCGATGATTCCGATCGGCCGCGGCCAGCGTGAGCTCATCATCGGCGATCGCGGTACCGGCAAAACGGCGATCGCCGTAGATACGATCATTAACCAGAAGGGGCAGGGCGTCATCTGCGTCTACGTGGCGATCGGCCAGAAAGCGTCCACAATCGCCGGCGTTGTCGACAGGCTCAAGGAAGCAGGAGCGATGGACTACACGATCGTCGTCGCCGCGAGCGCGTCCGATCCGGCGCCGATGCAGTACATCGCACCGTACTGCGGTTGCGCGATGGCCGAGTACTTCATGTACCAGGAAGGAAAGGCGACGCTCTGCGTCTACGACGATCTCTCAAAGCAAGCCGCGGCCTATCGCCAGCTGTCGCTCGTTCTCCGTCGTCCGCCAGGTCGTGAAGCGTATCCAGGTGACGTCTTCTACCTCCACTCGCGTCTACTCGAGCGGGCGGCGAAGCTGAGCGAGGACCCCTCGGTTGTAGACGGGAAAACAATCTTCGCTCCGGGCGGCAGCCTAACGGCGCTGCCAGTCATCGAGACGCAAGCCGGCGACGTGTCGGCGTACATTCCGACGAACGTCATCTCGATCACTGACGGACAGATCTTCCTCGAAGCGGATCTCTTCTACGCCGGCGTTAGGCCCGCGATCAACGTCGGCATCTCGGTGTCGCGCGTAGGCGGCTCCGCACAAATCAAAGCGATGCGATCTGTGGCCGGACGGCTGCGGCTCGATCTCGCTCAGTTCCGCGAGCTCGAGGCCTTCTCCGCTTTCGCGTCCGACCTCGACGCGGCGACGAAGAAGCAGCTGGAGCGTGGCGCACGCACGGTCGAAGTCCTCAAGCAGCCGCAGTACGAGCCGATGGCGGCCGAACAGCAGGTCATGATCATCTACGCCGTGACAAACGGCTACCTCGATGACGTGAAGGTCAGCGACATCCGCGACTGGGAAAAGGGCTTCCACGACGTCATGGCGAGCAAGTATCCGCAGGTCGGCGATGCGATTCGAAAGGAGAAGGTGCTTTCGAAGAACACAGAAGAAGCGCTCAAGCGCGGGATTGCGGACTACAAGAGAATTAGGGGATAGGGGATAAGGGATAGAAGAGCCTAACAACTACGGACATGGCCAAGGGTCGCGAGCTCAAGGGTCGCATCAAGTCGGTCGAGAACACGCGTAAGATCACGCGCACCATGGAAATGGTGGCGACGTCGCGCATGAAGCGCGCGCAAGATCGCGTGGTCGCGGCGCGCCCGTACGCCAACGTCCTGGCCGACGTGATTGCGTCGCTGTACTCCGCGGACCTGGCCGAGCGCTTCCCGCTCCTGCGGCAGCCGGAGCGTGTCCGCAACGCGGTCGTGATTCTCATTACGAGCAACCGAGGCCTCTGCGGCGCGTTCAATTCGAACCTGATTCGCGAGTCACGCAACTTGTTAGGCAGTCTCGATCAGCAAGGAATCGCACCGGAGTTGCACGTCGTCGGGCGCAAGGGGATCGGCTACTACAAGTACATTGGGCGCGCGCTGGCGACTGCGCGCACGGACATTACGGATCGGCCGACGGCCGCCGATGCGGCGTCCCTCGTCGATGAACCGATGGCGCGCTTCAACCGCGGCGAGGTGGATGCTGTATATGTGGTGTATGCGCAGTTCCGCTCGGCGCTGTCCACCCCGCCGACTGTTCAGCGCATCCTGCCGGTCGAGCCGCCGAAAACCAAGGGCGTCGCGCGAGACTATCTACTCTTCCCGTCGGCGGAAGAGATCCTCTCCGAGCTGCTTCCATCGTACGTGCGCAATCAGATGTATCGAGCGCTCGTGGAAACGGCGGCCGGCGAGCAGGGCGCGCGACGCACCGCGATGAAAAACGCGACCGACAACGCTGGCGAGATGCTGAACACGCTGCGAAGAACGTTCAATCGTGCTCGTCAGGCGCAGATCACTCAGGAGATTGCTGAAATAGTTGGTGGGGCAGCGGCGCTCGAATAGGTCAGAGGTCAGAGGTCAAAGGTCAAAGCAACCCAAGGATTTGAGATGGCAACCGCAACGGCCACTAAGAATATCGGCAGAGTCGTGCAGATCATCGGCCCCGTGCTCGACGTCGAGTTCGATGCCGAGAGGCTGCCCGACCTCTATAACGCGCTCGAAGTCCGCGGCAAGACGGAGTCTGGTGACATCCGCGTCGTCGCCGAGGTGCAGCAGCACATCGGCCGCAATCAAGTGCGCGCGGTCGCGATGTCGTCCTCGGACGGTGTCGTGCGCGGCATGGAGGCCACGGACACCGGCGGCCCAATCACGGTCCCAGTAGGCGACGCCCCGTTAGGCAGAATCCTCAACGTCCTCGGCGAGCCTGTCGATAACGGTCCGGCCATTCCCGCCAAGGTCGAACGCTGGCCGATTCACCGAAAGCGCCCGGACTTCGTGGCGCTGGAGCCGAAGACCGAAGTCTTCGAGACGGGAATCAAGGTCATCGACCTCGTCGCTCCCTTCGTGAAGGGCGGAAAGATCGGTCTCTTCGGCGGTGCCGGCGTCGGCAAGACCGTCATCATTCAGGAGCTGATCAACAACGTCGCCAAGGGACACGGTGGTAAATCCGTGTTCTGTGGCGTGGGCGAGCGAACGCGCGAAGGAAACGACCTGTATCTCGAGTTCAAGGAAGCGAACATTCTGGATAAGGTCGCGCTGATTTACGGCCAGATGAATGAGCCGCCTGGTGCGCGACTGCGCGTAGGCCTAACGGGACTCACTGTTGCCGAGTACTTCCGCGATCGCGAGAACGCCGACGTGCTCGTGTTCATCGACAATATCTTCCGCTTTACGCAGGCGGGGTCGGAAGTCTCCGCCTTGTTAGGCAGAATGCCGAGCGCGGTCGGATACCAGCCGACACTCGCGACGGAGATGGGTGACTTGCAGGAGCGCATCACGTCTACGCGCAACGGGTCCATCACGTCGGTGCAGGCGATCTACGTCCCTGCCGACGACATCACGGATCCGGCGCCTGCCACAGCCTTTGCGCACCTGGACGCGACGGTTGTGCTCTCGCGCGCCATCACCGAGCTCGGCATCTATCCGGCCGTGGACCCGCTCGCTTCGACGTCGCGAATTCTTGCGGCGCAGTACCTGGGCGATCGCCACTATGCCGTCGCGCGCGAAGTGCAGCGAATCCTGCAGCGCTACAAGGAACTGCAGGACATCATCGCGATCCTCGGCATGGACGAGCTGTCGGAAGAAGACAAGCGTGTCGTCGGCCGAGCGCGGCGCATCCAGCGCTTCATGTCGCAGCCTTTTGC
>CBQVAZ010000347.1:0-4573 GCA_967720205.1 uncultured Gemmatimonadaceae bacterium
CGAGCGCGTGCGCCCGCGCTTCGACCGCTCGTAGACTCGCTTCCATACTGCGCCAGCCTTCAGCTGTCATCGCATCTGCGAACTCGCGATAGGCGTCGACGTTGAGCTTGGCGATCGCAGGAAGGTCGTCGGCGGTGGCTGGCTCAATGGTTCCCACCGTCGAGATGCGTCGCGGCATACCTAACGAGATGCGCATCAGCGCCGCCGAAGGGCTCTCAGCCGCAACCCGTCCACCGGGCGGTGATGCGGTGCAATGGATTTGATTCCTGCCGCAAGGCGCCGGGGTTCCGCCCGATCCACTGGACGCAGCCTGACCTGCGTGCTCGCGTGATCCTCGCCGAGGTATATCGTCCCCGCTCCAATTCCTGGACGGCCTGATTGGTCGTGAAGCGAATCCGCCAGCGATTCGCCCGGCGCGGTGCCATGATACTTCGCCAGCATCGCCGCTATGAAGGCCGACCACGCTTCGTTAGGCGCCCACACTTCAAGCATCTGCGCAAAGGCATGCTCGCGCTCCATGCCGAGCCTGATGATTCGATACAAGCACAAGAACACCGACACGCGCCTATTCGTTGCGCAATGGATCCACAACTTCTCATGGCGACGCGCGTCCAGCTCCGCGAAGAAATCCAAAAGGTCCCACTCCGTCGGTGCGCTGAACGCGACAGGGATGTATACGTAGCGCAAACCCAGCGATTCCACCGCGGCACGCTCAGTGCCGAAATCGAATCGTGAGTCATAGTCGACGCCGAGGTTGATGATCGTCGAGAAACCAGCGGCCGCCACACTGGCGAGTTCAAGGAGCGTCAGTTGACCCGAGGTGCTCATCCAACTAGTGACCGCGCGGTAGTTATAGATGGATGAAAGCGCGCCGGCGTTAGGCGTATGGTCTCTAGTCATATTGGCTTGATATTCTGGTTCATCCTGAAGACGTTGGTCGGATCGAACCGCTGCTTGAGCTGCACGAGTCGGTTGTACGTCGCTCCGTAAGCGAACGGGATGCGGCTCGCTTCCTCTTGCGTGAGGAAGTTGACGTACGCGCCACCGCCGGCGAACGGTTGCAACTTGCTGAAGGACTCACGCGCCCAGGCAATGCAGCGCTCGTCCTCGGCTGCTGCGTCCCAGCGTGCGTGCACGTTCACCACGTACTTGGCGTCTCGGCCCGAATACGCCATCGCGTCGGGCGCAGGACGCGCGGTCTGTCCTCCGATCGCCGCGACGAAGATCTCGCACTGCGGTGATGGCAACGCGCCGGCGAATTCGACAATTGCATCGATCGCGCCGTCACTGAGCTGCGAGAAGTTGTGCGATTTCCAGTAGTTGCGCGCTCCCGGCACTAGGAGCGGGTCGAACGCTTGCTGCCAAGCCGTGTATGGTTGGACGCCGACATGCTCACCGTACACGGTACCGAACCTACGGAGCGGCTCGATCAACTGCTCGCCGTTCGCCGTGTCGCCCGCGTAACACAGCGCAAGCACGACGACTTCTTTCCCGTGCGCCTCGTTAGGCAAGAAAGGGAGCGGTGGTGCCTTGCGAGCAAGCAGCCACACACTGAGCTCGTCCGGCATCGTCTCGCTGTAGCGGGCGAACTGTGTCAGCACCGACTTCGCTTGATCGAAGGGGAAGACAATGAGCCCGCTCAGGATGTTCGGTCCAACGCTGTGGAGCTGAAAGCGGAAACTGACGACGATCCCGAAGTTTCCCCCGCCCCCGCGCACGGCCCAGAAGAGGTCGTCGTTTTCTGTTTCGCTGGCGTGCACCAGACGGCCGTCTGCCATAACGACGTCTGCGGAGATGAGGTTGTCGACCGTCATGCCGTACTTGCGACTCAGCCAGCCAAAGCCGCCGCCGAGGGTGAGGCCAGCGACACCGGTGGTCGAGTTAATGCCTAACGGTATGGCGAGGCCGTGCAGTTGCGTGGCGGCGTCGACATCAGCCAGCGTGCAGCCGGGCTCGACGATTGCGTACCGAGCCGTGGGCCTCACGTGAACACGCTTCATCAACGAGAAGTCGATCATGAGGCCGCCGTCAGAGACAGCCGTGCCGGCGATATTGTGTCCGCCTCCGCGCACCGAGATCTCGAGGTTATTCGCGTTCGCGAACCGTACGGCTCGGACAACATCGTCAGTGGACGCACAGCGCGCGATCAACACAGGGCAGCGGTCGATCATGGCGTTCCAAACCTGGCGCGCCTCGTCGTACCCCGCGTCGTTAGGAAGCAGCACACTCCCGCGGAAGTGCGCCTTGAAGTCTTCAAGACCTGCCTTTTGTCGTTCATTCGTGTAGGTAGCCATGGTGCCTAACGTGCCTCTAAAGGTACGGCCGCGAGTCGTGCGGCTGTGTTGAAGGAAGGGTGTGTGGCGTCTCCAACTAGCGGATGAGCTTTGGCTCGCCATACAGGAAGTTGTCTACGACCACGAGGTCAGCCACTCCACCAACAGAGACGTCATTGACCGTAGCACCTAACGCTGCCGAGCCTAACGTGATGCGCACACGAGCGACACTCGCCTGGGCGAATACCGCACCAATGAACGAGAGACCTGCGGCGTCGGACCTCGTGGGAGCAATCAGCTTGGCGAGGCTGTTGCCTGCGACATCGAAGAACTCGATGGAACTAGAGCCGACGACATCGACATCGCTGAAAACGGCACCGAAGCCTGTCACTCGCGCTGGCGACGGCTGCCCGGCGACCTGGAACAAGACATCCATGACGTTGCTGCCAACCGGTGTGAAGATCTTGGTCGGACTGAACGTGTTGAACTGATCGGCGTACCCAGCGTTCACTTCCGCGAACTTGAGGCTGTCATTCCGGAAGCCGGTGCCCGGAGTCGTGAACACCACGCCGTTTTTCGCTGTCGTGTTGAAGAACGCGGCCGGAAAATCGTTCTTGTTATTGAACGGATTCGCTCCTGCGCCGTCCCATGAAATTTCGCGGCGCCCCAATGGTTGCTCGCCGGCTGCGCCACCGTTCGCGGGATCGCCGAGCAGCGCACGAAACTCGTCGAGTTTCGCGATGATCGCGCCAGTGGCAGAGACGACGGTGGCCTGCGGATCTGGCGGTGGCGGAGGGTCGTACCCGGTGTCGTAGTTGCCGCACGCGACGAGTCCGGTCGTCGTGAGGCCCAGCGCGAAGACTGCTATGCGAAGTGACTGCATTGTCGTTCCTTGTTGATCGGACGCGGTTCGATCGACGAGCGGTGCGCTGTCGATGCTCGCGCCTCATGAGTTCTTGGCCTAGAAAAAAGCAGCGCGCGCTTAAAGCGCGAATGATCCAGTGACCGTATCACTTATCCGAGAGACCGGATGCGCATCGTCCGGTGCAGGAGGGACGATGGAACCCTCTGCACCGGACGTGAACGGGAACGCTCCCGTGTAAAAAACTCGTTAGGTTCGGGCCGTTCGCATTTCCAGCTGCGCCTTTACTGGTTGGGAGTGAGCGCCTGTCCGTCTGCCACCGGACTGATCGCAAACGTTCGTGAGATGCTCCCCGTTTTTCCGGCGTTGTCTGTCACGCGTACCGTGGCGGTGACGGAGGTCTTGCCGCTCGGAAGGACGAGCGAGCCGCCGACGACCCAGTCCGCCGTCGTACGGATACGTCCCTGCGAATCCACGGCACTTCCGGCGATGTTAAAAAGCGGTGCGAGGTTGCGTCCGGCTGGGATGATAATCCCGTTCGGCCCTCGGAGTGGGACGTCAAACGTGAACTCCAGGCCCGGGAAGTTGCGGTTTGGGCCTGCGAGCGCGATCTGAGTCGCGTCTGCGATGAGTCCCACGGTCTGACTGATTCCAGCGCCGTTTTCGTTGACGCCGATGCCCGCGCCCGTGCGGTCGATCGCTAAAACCTGGAAGAAGCTGAGCGATCCCGGGGGGGGCGTGGTTGGTGTGCCTAACGCGAGACTGGATGGACTGCGCGGGCCGATAAGTACAACTTCCGGACCGTCGAGGTCATTCACGCCGTCGCCGGTCACTGCCGTCGGTGCGGGCGTGAGGGCCTGTCCGGCAACCCGACGCTCCTGGTTCACTCTGATCTTCACCGCGTCCGTGCCGACTCGGCCTGCCGCATCGCGGACCGTGGCTGTAATCGTCACTTCCCTCACATTGTCCGGAAACGATTCGAGGAAGTGCCAGCCCGTCCAGATCGTCACGCCGTTGCCAGGCGTATCGTCTGTCCCGAGCACGTTGAAGAGGTTGGCCAGATTGGTGTTCTTTGGGATGATCGTGCCTGCCGGCGTAATAAGATCCGCATCGAGTCGAACCGTTAGGCCGGGAAAGTTCGGGTTATTCTCGCCAAGTAGCGCGGTGTTTCGGATGTTGCCGCCCTCGCGCGCGACAACGTTGGCGTCACTGGTCACGGTCTCGATGTTGATCGCGAATGCGGATCCGTCCACCAAAGATCCGGCGCCCACTCGCCCTAGTCCGCTCGCCACGGTCTCACCGGCGAGCGGGGACGTGATGCGCACAATCGGTGCGCGAAGCTCGCTGGCCGCGACGAGTGTGCGAGTGCCGCCTTCGTTAGGCGCAACGAGTTCTGGTCGATCAGTCTGACAAGCAGCCGTGACGGCGGCGGCGATCA
>CBQVAZ010000348.1:0-4573 GCA_967720205.1 uncultured Gemmatimonadaceae bacterium
GCCGATGAGGGCGAAGCGACCGATTTGCATCGTGTCGCGCGGTCCGTCAAGAAAACTTCACCGCGGACGAACGCGAACTGACACGGACAACGACTTCAAAAGCTTACCACAGAGGACGCAGAGACCGCCCTCCTTCCCAGCCCGAGAACGCAGGGGACTGCAACCTCTTTGTTACCTGCACCCCGCGACGATGATTTGGAACGCCAGTGCAGTTCAATCAGGCATTCGTAGTCTCTGGGTCTCTTGGGTGGCGGGGCTAGTGGACCTTGGCGTCCTCCGCGGTGAAAGCTGTTGTCTGTGTTTGTCCGCGTTCGTCCGCGGTGAAAGCTTTTTGACCTACTCGTACCGCAAAGCTTTCATGGGATCGACGCGTGAGGCGCGCAGGGCCGGAACGTAGCCTGCACCAAGCGCCACGGCGGTGAGCAGCACCGCTGCGACCGAGAGGACCACGGGATCCCAGCCTTCGAGCCCGAACAGAAGGCTGCGTGCCGCACGGGCGAGCCCGATCGCCGCGGCGAGGCCGATCGCGCCACCGATCAACGTCACGACGCCAACCTGACGCAGGATCATCCCACGCACCCTGCCGCCATGCGCGCCTAACGCCATTCGCACGCCGATCTCGCGCGTGCGCTGCGCGACTGTGTAGGCCAGGACCCCGTACAGTCCAATCGCAGCCAGCAGCGTCGCGAGCAACGCAAACGACGACGACAGCGTGCCGATCATGCGATCTATGAAGACGTTCTCCTTCACCTGCTCGGGCATCGTGCGCAGTTCTTCGACGGGAAGGTTGGGATCGAGTCGCGACACGAGTACCGGGATCGACCGCAGCAACTCGGATGTGCTGAGCGACGTGCGCGCGTAGAACGTCATGAAGCCGACGGTGGCATCCTGACGATGCGGCGTGAAAAAGAGCGGCGGGACTTCGTCCTTCACCTCGCTGTACTTCGCGTTGCGCACCAAGCCGACGATCTCGGTTTCCAATTCCTGGTTGCGACTCCCGCGCGTGGACATTCGCTTGCCGACTGCCTGCGTGCCCAGGTTGAACTTCTTCGCAAACGCCTCGTTGACGATCGCGACCTTCGGCCGGCCCGGACCGTCCGCCGCTGTGAACTCACGGCCGGCCATCAGCGGAACGCCTAACGCGCGGAAGTATCCAGGTCCGATCTCGTTGAATCGCGCGTTCGCATCGGTGTCGGGACCGCCCTTGAATCCCTCAACGGCTACATCCGTGCCCCAGTTGTTGCCCGCTAAGATCCCGACCATCGAAGACGTCACCGCGGTGACACCGGGCAACGCAGCCAGCTCTTCTTCCATGCGCACAAAGAGCTGCGCGCTGCGAGTGGAGTCGTACCCGTTTAGCTCAGGTCCGATTGTGAAAGTCACGAGGTTGCCGATGTCGAGCCCCAAGTCCACTCGGCTCACGTTGCGGAGACTTTTGACAAAGAGGCCAGCCGACGTCAGCAGCATCATCGCGAGCGCGATTTGCGCCGTCACGAGCGACGTGCGGAAGCGCGCCGCGGCTCGTGCACCAGACGGCTGTCCGGAGCCGGCGCGAATGGACGTCAGCAGATCGCGCCGCGTGCTATGGAGCGCAGGGTACAGCCCGAAGAGCACACCTGTGCCTAACGAAAGCGCCATGGCGAACATCACGATCGGCCAGCTCAAGCCCAGATCGATGACTTGATTCGCGTCGCCGGGGAGAATCTGCGCCAGTAGCGACAGGGTCCACGTCGCGAAGAGGAGGCTCACCGCGCCAGCGATCACGGCCAAAACGCATGACTCGGTGAGCAATTGCGCCAGCACATGGCGGCGTTGTGCGCCGAGTGAGAGCCGAACAGCCATCTCGGTCGCCCGACCGGCACCGCGAGCGAGAAGAAGATTCGCGATATTGGCACAGGCGATGAGGAGCACGATCCCTGTTACGGAGAACAGCATCGCCAATGGCGTCTTGGCTTCCTCGTGCATGCTCGATTGACCCCGGCGGCCTTCCGTCACGGTGACCTGCTTCGCCTTGAACAGCGCCATCGTCTGATCGCTCATCCCCTGTTGCAGCGGTGCTTCTACATCCGCTACGATGGGATGATAGACGAGGTTGATGGCCTTCTGCGCCTGTTCAATCGTGACGTTAGGCTTGAGCCGCCCGAACACGTAAATCCAGTAGCTGGCGCGATTGTCCATCGCCCCCGTGCGCGGCACCAATGCTTTGTGCATGCTGATGGGAACGAACACGTCGGCCGTTGTTCCGACTGTCGTGCCGTTGAAGCCGCGCGGCGCCACCCCGACAACTGTGAACGACTGTCCGTTGATCACGACTTGCTCGTTGAGCACCGAGCGATCGAGGCCCAGACGAGTCTCCCAATACCGATAACTCAACACGGCGACGAAATGTGCGCCGATCGTCTGGTCGTCCGCCGGGGTCAAGAGCCTGCCTAACGCGGCTGTGAGGCCGAGCACCGGGAAGTAGGACCCGGATACCTCCATCGCTTCGCCGCCCCGGGTCTCTTTGCGGACGGCGAGGCTGATCCCGATCGAACGATGCCCGGCGAGCCCAGAGAACGCTGTCTGCGCCTTCTCCAGGTCGCGGAACATCAGATAGCTGAAAACTTCCTCACAGCTTCCGGCCTGCCCACACGACTGCGAGCCGGGTTTCGGGCCCGGCGCTGCGAGGTTAACGAGCTTCCCGGGTTCAACTGCCGGCACCGGTCGCAGTAACAGTTGCTCGAAGAGCGAGAAGATCGCCGCATTTGCCCCGATGCCGAGCGCCAGTGAAAGGACAGCAACGGCCGTGACAAATGGCGTCTTGGCGAGCGTGCGGAAGGCGAGCTTGATGTTGCGCATTTTGAAGGACTTGGCGCGAGGTTGTC
Organism: uncultured Gemmatimonadaceae bacterium; assembly: GCA_967720205.1. Classification (GTDB taxonomy): domain Bacteria; phylum Gemmatimonadota; class Gemmatimonadetes; order Gemmatimonadales; family Gemmatimonadaceae; genus DASYRX01. Next base: position 2,865 of record CBQVAZ010000348.1, read on the forward strand.
TGGTTAGGACAGCAGATTAGCGTGTACGGATTCCTTCTCACCGAGGTTCCGTCGCTATCGCCGCTGGTCAACCAAAGCTGTCAGCCGTCAGCTGCCGGCCGACGGCTGACAGCAGCCGTTGGATGAGCGCGGAGAACGAGATATCGCCCAACCATTGCTGCGAAGGCAGACGCAAGCAGAACGCTGAGCTTCGCTTCCTCAAGGCGCGGACTGCCCTCGAACGCGAGGCTGGCAATGAACAGTGCCATCGTAAACCCGATGCCGCCTAACCAAGCCGCACCGTGCAGTGCGCTCCACCCAACTCCACTCGGTAGCGCGGCCCAACCTCGCTTCACGGAGATCCAGGAAATCAGAGTGATGCCGATCGGCTTCCCGACGAACAATCCGAGAAAGACACCGAGTCCAACGCTAGTGGCCCACGGTGCGCGCGCGCCGGCTACGTCGACTCCTGCATTTGCCAGCGCAAAGAGTGGTAGGATCACATACGGCACGACGGACGCCAGCGACCGCTCGAGGCGGACCAGCGGCGACGGCTGTTCGTCGCCTGTCGCCGCCGACGCAGTTCGCGTCCTCGCCGGAATCGTGAGCGCCAGCAATACTCCCGCGATCGTTGCGTGAATTCCCGAGCGTAGCACAGCGAACCAGAGCACGATGCCGAGCATGAGATAAGGCGTCAAGTGCCTAACGCGCAGCCTGTTGAGAATGACGAGCACGACCAACACGGCCAGCGACAACAGCAGAGCCGGTCCGGCGAGACTGTCCGTGTAAAACAGCGCGATGACGGCGATTGCCCCCATGTCATCGATGATCGCCAGCGCGGTGAGGAAGACCTTGAGCCCGATCGGACAGCGCGGTCCCATGAGCTGGAGTACGCCGAGCGCGAAGGCGATATCGGTGGCCATCGGAATGCCCCAGCCGCGAATCGTCTCTGGTCCGGTATTCACGGAGACGTACAGCAGAGCTGGAACGAGCATACCGCCTAGCGCGGCGATCACCGGCAGGCTCGCCTGCTTCACCGTGGAGAGCTCGCCAACGAGCAGCTCGCGCTTGATCTCGAGGCCGACGAGCAAGAAGAACACGACCATCAGCGCGTCGTTGATCCAGTGCTGCAGCGACATCGCGAGCGGGCCGACTGTAAGCTTGGCTCCCCACAGCCCGAAGTACGCATTCCGCCACGGCGAATTCGCCCACAGAATGGCGACGATCATCGCCGCAAGCAGGAGGATGCTACCTAAGCGCTCCGGCTGCGCGAATTGCTCGAATGGTCCGAGAACCGCGCGGAACCAGCGGCGCCGAGGATTGCTTGTCGGAGCGCTCATCGCCGGCCAAAGTAGTCCCGGCGATGTTGGCCCCGCTATGCGGCCTTACAACTCGCGGACTGCGTCCATCGGATCGATGCGCACCGCGCGCCGCACTGGGAGATACGTCGCGAGCAGCGCCGCGCCGGTGAGCAGCACGATCGCAGCGACCAGCGTCGCCGCGTCTGTCGTCGTCACACCGTACAGCAGCGTTTTGACAAAGCGCGTGAGCAGAAGCGCGCCAGCGACGCCGAGCACGATGCCTAACGCCGCGAGCCGGGCGCCATACGTCAGCACGAGGCGCGTCACGCGCTCCGGCGAGGCACCGAGCGCCATTCGGATGCCGATCTCATGCTGCCGCTGCCGCACCGTGTACGACAGGACGCCGTGAATCCCGATGACAGCGAGCAC
>CBQVAZ010000349.1:0-4558 GCA_967720205.1 uncultured Gemmatimonadaceae bacterium
AGGCGTTCTGGTCCTTCATCCCGCGCCAGTTCAGCGTGATGCGCTTGTCGCGCGCAGGGACATTGCGCGGCGTGCAAGTGCCCGTGCGTCGTGTGGCCACTGTGACGCCGTACCTGCTGGCCGCGACCGCGCGCGACTACACTGTCGACACCAAGTTCGACCCGACGGGTGAGTGGGGCGCGGACCTGAAATACGGCCTAACGCCGAGCCTGACGCTGGACCTCACGTACAACACGGACTTCGCGCAGGTCGAGGTCGACGAACAGCGCACCAACCTCACGCGATTTCCGCTCTTCTTTCCGGAGAAGCGGCCCTTCTTCCTCGAGAACGCGGGGACCTTCTCGGCCGGCACGCCGCAGGCCGTGGAGCTGTTTTTCACACGCCGCATCGGCATCGATTCGTTAGGCAGCCCCGTTCCGATTCTTGGCGGCGGACGGCTCACTGGTCGCGTCGGCGGACTGACGATCGGTGCGCTGCAGCTCTTCACCGATGAAGTGGCAGATCTGCAACCCACCACGTCGTACTCCGTGGCGCGGGTAACACGCGAGCTGGCGACGCGATCGCGCATCGGCATACTCGGCGTGCAGCGACGTGGCGACGGTAGCAACGACTACAATCGCACCTATGCTGTCGACGGCCGCATTGGGATCGGCGATGCGTGGACGTTCGATTGGTGGGGGGCGAAGACCGAGACGCCGGGCCGTACGGGCGAGGACATCGGCTTCAGCGCGCGGGCCGGCTATCAAACGCAGGACTGGAATAACTCGGTGCGGTATCTCGAGGTGGGAGAGGATTTCAATCCTGAAGTCGGATTCCTCAATCGCACCGGCGGATATCGCTACTACGAAATCATGCTGATGCGGCTCGTTCGAAATGCGAACCTCAAGTGGCTCCGCCAGTGGAATCCACACACGAGCTTTCGTGGCTACTTCGACCTTGACGGTAATTATCAGAGCGGTCAGTTCCACATCGACCTGACAGAGGTAGAGTTCGCCGACGGCGGCCGCTTCGGTCCGGAACTCAATATCTATCACGAAGGATTGCAAAATCCCTTTGCAATCTCGTCGAATGTGACGCTTCCAGCCGGGGATTACGACTGGCCCTCGTTAGGCTGGGATTTCACGTCCAACCCCAGTGCGCCGCTTTCGATCACCGGCCACTCGGACATGGGTCCGTTCTACAACGGCACGCGCTACGGCGGCAATGCGACGCTCACACTCCGGCGCGGCGCGTCATTCACCACGTCGCTCATCGCCGACTACCAGGACGTGGAGCTCGACCAAGGGAGCTTCACGCGGTCGCTCGTCGGCTTCCGGCTCGGCTACTTCTTCACACCGCGCATCTTCCTGCAGTCATTGACGCAGTACAACAATCAAGCGGCGGTATGGACGGCGAACGTGCGATTCGGATGGCTGAACACGGCGGGGACGGGCCTGTTCATCGTTTTCAATGAGGGGCAGCAGGCGGACAGCTTCTTCGACTGGGTGCGGCCACAGACGCGGTCCTTCGTCGTGAAGTACACGCGCCAGATCGGCACAGGGACCTGAGCATGCTGGTCCGGCGCCTAACGAGCATCGTTCTGCTCGCGCTGGCGCTGCCGGCGGCCGGCCAAGGACCGCCGCTCGATGTGCTGCTCGTCAACGGGCGCGTGCTGGACGGCGCCGGCAATCCATGGATGCGCCAGGACGTCGGCATCCGTGGCGACCGGATCGCGTATGTCGGTCTGGTTTCCGTCGATCACCCTCGAGCGCGCGATACCGTTGATGTGTCCGGGCTTGTCATTACACCGGGATTCATCGACATGCACAGCCACGCAGACCTGGAGACCGATTATGGCCGTCCAGCGCTCGCGTTTCTGTTTCAGGGGATCACCACTGCCGTGTTAGGCATCGATGGCGGCGGCGAGAGCTCCATCCACGCGACATACGACGGGTACCGTCGCACGGGCATCGGCGTCAATGCGCTGCGCTACGTCGGCCACGGAGCGGCTCGCAGCTCGGTCATGGGCGCGCAAGCGCGGGCGCCGACCCCGCTGGAGATGGCCGCGATGTCGCGCTTCGTTCGTCGAGGCATGCAGGAGGGTGCGATCGGCCTGTCGACAGGACTCTTCTACTCGCCCGGCACGTACGCGGCGACCGATGAAGTGATCGAGCTCAATCGCGTTGCGGCCGCGTTCGGCGGCATCTACGACACGCACGATCGCGACCTCGGCGCAGCGTACCCTGGCGTTGGCTACCTCGAATCGATGAAGGAGGCGATCACGATTGGAGAGCGCGCCGGCACGCCAGTGATCTTCAGTCACATCGGGCCACAGGGACACGCAAATTTCGGCCGAGCGGCTGAAGCGGCGCGGTTGATCGAGGATGCGCGCGCGCGGGGCGTCAACGTGATGGCTGCGCAGCATCCATACACGGCGACGCAGAGCAATCTGCGCTCGTACGCCATTCCCGACTGGGCCGCGGCTGGCGGTCACGCAGCCATGCTGCAGCGATTCAAGGAACCTGAAACCGTTAGGCGACTCGACCGCGAGACGATGGAAATGATGGCCATCCGCGGCGGCGCCGAAAAAATTCGCTTCGTCGATGAGCGGAAGGAATTGAACGGCAAGACGCTGGCTCAGGTCGCCGATTCGCTGAAGCTTCCCGTTCCCGCGGCCGCGCGCAAAGTCCTCGAGGGCGGCAATGCGTCGGTGATGAACATGGATCTGTATGATCTGGCCAACATCCGGTATCTGGCGCGCATGGATTGGATGATGACTTGCACTGATGGTCGCGCCACACCGCCGGGGATCGAGATCACGCATCCTCGGCCATACGGTGCATTCAGCCGCAAGCTGCGCATGCTCGCCCTGGACGACTCGGTGATTACGCTGCCGTTCGCCGTGCGCAGCATGACCGGCCTCGCGGCGACGTTCCTGGGGCTGCAGGATCGCGGACTCGTTAGGCGCGGCTTCGCCGCCGATCTAGCCGTCTTCGACTTGAGTCGCCTACGTGACAAGGCGACCTATGACGCGCCGCACCAGTATTCAGAAGGGACCGTGCACGTCATCGTGAATGGCCGCTTCGCCATTCGCGACGGCAAGGCGACGGGAACACTCGCGGGCGAGCCGTTGTTGCGCGGTGGTTTGATCTACCGTCCCGCTCCGCGCACAGACGGCACTCATTAGCACGGTGGCTCATCGCGGGCGCGTGGCGGATGCCGCATCATTGCCCCCAGACCTGAGATTCTCCGTCAGGTGAAGCGTCACCGTTAGGCGGCTCGAACCACCGAGATTCCGGACCATAGCGAAGTGCTGACCGTCTGGTGCCACGTCGTATCCTTGGTGCGTGGGGTCACTCACATAGTCGGCATTCGAGAAGAGTAGGGTACGGCGCACGACCTCGAAGGAAGGAGCCGCGCGCACCTGTGCTGCCATCAACGCCGGCCCGTTCCGGTAAAACAACTCGTCGCCGCGCGGAGACCATACTGGGACGGTCCCGCCATCGAGAGAAACGGGGTAGCGCTCTCCCATAGCCGGGAACGATCGCGCGTACACTTCGTAGCGCCCAGATTCGTTGGACGCGTAGGCCAACCACCGGCCGTCCGGCGAGATAGCGGGTGATACCTCATCGGCAGGCCCTCGCAGCAGCGCCACGGGCTGCCGGGCAGAATCGAGCTGCACCCGCCACAGATCGCGACTGCTAGGGCCGCCAGTGGTGCGCGTTATGAGCGACTGGCCATCGGGCGTAAACAGCGCTTCCCATAGACCAAACCCGGGCATGGCCAGAAGCGACTCGGCGGGGGCGCTGCCGTCTACGTTCACGAATCGCACATCGACCCTCGCGCCGATCTGCCTAACGTATGCGACCTGCCGCCCGTCATTGCGCCAAACCGGTCGGCTGGCGGAGCTGTCGAAGGACAGTCGCGATAATGCGCCTTGGGTGCGGTCGAGGAGCCAGATGTCGGCGCCGAGAGTGACTACGATGCGGCGGCCGTCCGGCGAGAAGCGGGGGTCTTGGAACTCCCCGAGTCGCGGATGCAGTCGCTCGACGCGACCACTGCGGTCGACGAGTTCAAGCGCCCGGCGCGTCACGGAGCTGGTAGCTGAGACGATGGTCCCGGTCCGTGACACCGCCATCATCGACCTTCCTATGCTGCCGATGCGCACGCCATCGGCAATGACCACCGGCTCCCCTGAGGTCGCGAGCGTCTTCGGGTCGAACTCGACGGCGCGAATCACGCCGTCGGGGCTCGCATATACCACGTGGCCGGTTGCGACGTACCACGGTTCGGTACCGGCGATGCCGAGCGATTTCACCGATTTCGATCGCAGGTCAAGCACGGCTAGGTGCTCTGCTGCGCCGCGCCGGATGCTGAAGAGCACACCTCGGTCGCCAGGGAGGCCATGCGGAAAGTTGAACGATTCCGTCGAGTCGTTCGCAAGCAGCGTTGTCACCTCACCTGTCACGGAACACTGACGCAGGCCTGGCGGCGCGCCGTCGCCGAAAACGATGACGCCGCTCTCAAGCCATGTTTCGTTCACATAGCCACCACTGACACCTGTCCGGCAAATGCGCTC
>CBQVAZ010000350.1:0-4547 GCA_967720205.1 uncultured Gemmatimonadaceae bacterium
AATCAGCCAGCACCACGGACGTTTGCGTGGGACGCACATCGACGGCTATTGCCAGCCTGCCGCTCGTGCGAATGCGGAGTAGCATCGGCCTCCGGCCACGGGCGGCGACCGCGGTGCCAGTCTCGATTATCTCCTTGCTATCGAGAAGCTCACGCACGATCTGCGTGAGTGAAGCTCGGCGAACATTCATGCGGCGCGCGAGCTCAGCGCGCGAGATCGGATGGTGCTCCCGGATCAAGTTGAGCACGATCTTCTGATTGATCTCGTGCAGCGTGGACCGCGTCGCGACCCGGAAGTTCCGCGTGTTGATCTTGCGCATTTACGTCGGGGGCGTGGCCTGGGGGTGGGCGAAAGGTCCGGAAAAAGATCATGCTTCACGCCGGATGCAGCCGCAAGCACCACCCCGCCCTATCGCGGCATCGCGATGCGCCGATCACGCTTTGCAGCGGCCGCAAACGCCAATTGTACCGAGCCTAACAAGTAGCTTCTATTTAGGTGACGGATATGCGGCGCAGCAGATCGGCGCGCCGTTAGGCAGCTGTAACGGAGTCCACAGTCCTGATGAACAGGGGCGGAAATTGGTCTATGAACCATGCACAAGTGCGACGCATAACCGGCCTTTCTGGCGTGGCGGTTGGGGTGGTAAGCACGCTTGCCATACCACTCTACTTCATGTACTCGGGCCCACCGCCTGCCTGGAACGTCTTCACTCGTGACTTGGTCGGTCTCATCTCCTGCGCATTCCTCATCGTCTTTTTCGCCGGCTTCAGTCATCTCATTCGATCCGCGGACGCTGCGTATCAATGGATCGCATCGCTCGTGTACGGCACCGGACTGCTTTTCGTGGGGGTTACGCTTGTCGCTATCTCCCTCGAAGCGGGAGTTGTTTTCGGTGCTCCGGACGGCACACTCGACCCAACAATTGATGGACCACTCGCTGAAGCAACTATCCTGATTCATGGCTCGATCAAGCGCTTGCTGACCGCTGTTTTTCTGGTTCCGTCCGGGTATGCCGTGCTGCGAACGAGGATGCTCCCGCGTTGGGTCGGCCGCGCAGCCTACGTCATTGCCGCCATCGACCTGGTATTTGTCCCTTCGATCTACTTCGGGAAGGATGCCGCACAGTTCTACAGCGCGATTGGTTGGGGCAATTCTGCCCTAGTCGCGGCGTTGTTTGGCTACTGGATTCTCGCGGTGGGCGTCACCCAGCTGAGAAAGCCACGAACGGAGCCGAAAACACAGTGACAAGGCCGATGGGTTACGCCTTCTCCACACGGCGTCGAATCCGGTCGAACATGAGCGACCAGCCCTGCCCCAGCGCCTCACGATAGCCGTCAGGGAACAGACCGAGTGCCGTGTGACGGAACGTGATCGTGGTTCCGCCGTCGGTCTCCTTCAGCCGATATTGCAGATTCGACGACACCGCGAACGACATCATCAGCGGTCCCGTGATCTCGAGCAGCATGGGCCGCTTGATGGCTTGCACGTGACCCCACAAGTGCCCGTTGCCATCGCCGAGCTCACGGAACCAGCGACCGCCGGGCCATGGCTCGAGCGTCATCGGCATTGGAGTGCCGGCGTGTCCTTCGTTGGAGGGACCCATCTCCTCGAGCAGCGCTGCAAAGGTCGCGGCGATTGATGCGCGGACGTGAGTCTCCTCTGAAATGCTGAGCGACAGGTTATCGATTCCTGGGGCGATCGCAGTCATGGTTTTCTCCTCTGAGTGTCGTTCTTGTCATTGCGTTCCGATTGACGCTCGGCGCGTTCCTTGACTCGGGTGAGTTGATGGCGCCAGTAGCGCTCGAATCGGCTGGTCCATTCGTGGACCGGTTTGATTGCCTCTGCGTTTGTACGATAGAACGCCTGGCGCCCGTCGCGTCGCACTTCTACCAAGCCGACATCCAGAAGCACTCGGAGGTGCTTGGAGACCGACGGTTGCGCCAGGCCCAGCGCCCCGACGATGTCGCCGACGGGACGCTCAGCGGGCGCGAGGAAGTCCAGGATGTCTCGTCGGCGCGGTTCGGCGACGGCGTTGAAGCTGTCCGAGGTCGTGGCGGCGCGAGACATGAGTGAATCATATGCCGATATGGGAATATGTCAATGGGTCGAGTCGGGCTTGACCCAGGTCGGCTCCACCACCCCGATTGACCGCGGCGCGCTGATGGAATTGGCGTTATATGCAGGACGGGCGTCGACGCGATTCGCGACATTCCGTCGCCCGGAGAACTCGGAGCCGCGGCTCGTTAGGGAGACTGCGCCGCAGCTGTCCGCATATGCGTTAGGCGAACAACACGGATCGTGCATGCGCGCGACGGAGGCCATCGTTCAATGACCGTTCGGCGGAGAACAGTGCGGGAATCGCCAACAGCTAAGCGACTCGACGCGTTCATTGATGCCTACACGCCGTCCGTCGCGAGCATCGCACGAGGGGCACTTGCCAGACTACGACGGCAGCTGCCCGGCGCCATCGAATTAGTCGGAGACCGTTACACGGGTCTAGTGGTTGGCTTCTCGCCGACTGAACGTCCGGCGGACGTTACACTTTCAATTGTTCTCTACCCTCGCTGGGTCAACCTTTTCTTTCTCCAAGGTGCAGTCCTGCGTGATCCGAGAAAGCTCCTCCAAGGAACCGGCAAAGTCGTGCGACACCTAACGCTTCACGATCCTGTGCAGCTTGATGATCGAGACGTACAAGCACTCGTCGCACAGGCGCGCCTCCAAGCGCGCACTAAGTTTCCGCGGCGGCGGCGCACCATTATCAAGGCCGTATCGGCCAAGCGTAGCGCGAGGCGGCCGAGCCAGTCCAGCCGGCAACGGCCTCATAGTCCTGTCGCCTAACAAGGAGGACCGTCGTGTCCGCTCATCGCGCCACCGCCGCTACACCAATCGCAGTCGTCGCGTGCCTAGCCGCGTGCACGCCTGGGAACGACGTGTCACGCACTGACACGGCCGCCACACCTAACGTCGTCACCGTGACCGCTCGCGATTTCGCCTTCGATTCGCCTGACACGATCGCTGCGGGCTTCACGACCTTTCATTTGGTGAACAACGGTGAGCAGTTGCACATGGCGCAGCTCATCAGACTGGATAGTGGCAAGACCCTAGATGATTTCCTCGCGGCGTACGCGGAGGCCTTTCGGACGAAAGGTCCTCGACCGGCATGGGCACCGCGGCTCGGCGGGCCCGGAGTTGCTGAGCCCCGCGGGCGTACCAACGCAACGCACAACCTGGAACCGGGAAGGTACGCGTGGATCTGCCTCATGGACGTTCCGGATGGCATCCCGCACGTCGTGAAGGCCCGAATGGCGAAGGCGTTCGTCGTGCGCCCACGCGGTAGCGAGACAGCGCCCGACACCGCGCCAAAAGCCAGCATCGTTATGCAGCTGAATGAATACACGTTCAGTTACGATGTTCCGCTGACTGCCGGTCGCCAGATGATCCGGGTCGAGAACGTCGGCGCCGAATCGCACGAGGTCGGTCTGCTCAAGCTCGCGCCTGGGAAGACGATGCAGGACTTCCAGGCATGGGCGCGAAGTCCGCGGGGTCCGCCGCCAGCTAGCGCAATCGGCGGCGTTTCGTCGATGGCGGCCGGCAGCGACGGTTACTTCGAGGTCGACCTGACGCCCGGCGATTACGTGCTCCTGTGTCTCGTCACGGCGCCGGATGGGCGATCGCACGTCGAGCACGGGATGATCCAGCACATCCGCGTCAACTGACCCGGCCCCTACTTTCGTTAGGCGCGTTGTGATCCGAATATGTCTCGCAGGGGCGACCGGCTGGGCGGGCTCTGAGCTGGCGCGCGCGATCGCCAAGTCCGCGGAGCTCTCACTCGTCGCGGGCGTCGCCCGACGAAACGCGAACAAGCCGTTAGGCGACGTGCTCGGCGAGCCGAGCCTAACGTGTCGAATCTATTCGTCTGCAAAAGAAGCGCTCGAGAACCCCTGCGACGTGTTCGTCGAATACACAGGGCCGCAGGGCGCGAAGTCGAACATTCTCGCAGCGCTGGAACACGGCGCGCACGTGGTCGTCGGCACATCAGGTCTTACTGACCGTGATTTCGCAGAGATCGATGCTGTCGCTCGCAAACAGCGTCGCGGCGTCCTCGCGTGCGGCAACTTCGCGTTGACAGCCGTGTTGCTGCAGAAGTTCGCCGAATCGGCCGCCAAACTCATCCCACAGTGGGAGATCATCGACTACGCGCACGACGATAAGGTCGACGCCCCGAGCGGAACAGCGCGCGAGCTCGCGGATCGTTTGTCGAAAGTGCGAGCACCAGAGCCTACGATCCCGATCGACAAGACAGTTGGATCGCGCGAGGCGCGCGGTGCGACGCTCTCAGGGTCTCAAGTTCATTCACTGAGGCTTCCCGGCTTCGTGATCAGCGCCGAGATCATCTTCGGCATGACTGATCAGAGACTTTCGATCCGGCACGATTCGGGGAACAGCGCTCGACCGTACGTTGATGGCGCATTGATCGCGATTCGCAGAGTATCGACGCTCGTTGGCGTGCACCGCGGCCTCGACTCGGTGCTCGATATCTGAGCAGC
>CBQVAZ010000351.1:0-4524 GCA_967720205.1 uncultured Gemmatimonadaceae bacterium
CTGCGCTGGCCAGCGTCTGCCGCTTTACAGATTGCGTGCACGAATCGGAACCGGGTTGCGCTGTGCTCGAAGCGGTGGAGCGCGGCCGACTCGACCCGGAGCGGCTGGCGCATTGGCGTCAGTTGCGCGCGGAGTTGGCGTATCTGGCGCGGCGGGAGGAGGGACGTGCGGCGCAGGAATGGAAACGCATGGCAGCGTCGGGGGCGCGCGCTCTGCGGGCGCATATCAAGTCCAAGTACCGCAAGCCCTAATGTGCAGGCGCACCTAACGAGTGCCTGCACTGCGGCGGGCGCACTAAGCGGGTGGAGTTATGGGGGTGCCGGCCGCCCTTATATCTCTCTAACGGAAGGGTTGTGCAGTTGCGGCAGACGGGCCAGCCGCTCAGTTTTCGGACTCCGCGCCGCTCGAGTGGGGCGCTTTGCTTTTTTTGGGGTGTAGCTCAGCTGGCAGAGCGCCTGACTGTTAATCAGGAAGTCGCTGGTTCGAATCCAGCCGCCCCAGTTCAGTTAACGTAGGGTCTAACAACAGCTTCCAGCTGCTGGCATCGCTCACTGGTTGAGCGGCTTCGATGTGAAGGAAGCCAGCAGGAAGCCGCAGAACACGGCCGAATTCGCGCCTAACGAATGGCATGTGGGATCCTCTCCGGCGTACATCGCAGGGTCGGCGGCGCGACACCGACACCCTGTGCGAAACCGAGAAAGTTGGAGAACTCTCTCAGCCCGGGGTCGGACGCCTTTCGTCAGCTGCGCTGGCAACACCCGCGCCTGCCGCCTGGATCCTCCCCATAGAGGACCGCAGAAATCGCCGGTCTTAGCAGTAGAATGGCCAGACACACGGTCGTGCTGGTGCCAGGCAGCGCGGCGCCGAACGCGACAGCCACCAGTGGCCGTCGCGACCAGCAGCCACATATCGCAGTGTTCGAAGCGTCGAGCCACAAAGAAGTGAAGACACGCCGCGTTACGCGAAGCGGGGCTCTGGTCCGCGTACCTTCCGGGTCGCCGACGAGCGCCTAACGCAGACTGCCCGTTAGGTGAGATGAGGCGAGATCTTGCGTTCAGTGCCTAGCGCGGAACGATCCCTTGAGCTCGCAGCGAACTGCATCCCGCGTTCCTATCCTCGAGTCGGGCGACCTCGCGATTCCCGAAGGACGCAACGACGGTACCCAGCGGAAGATTCAGCGACACCTGTTTCGGCCGATCCTTGGACGCAGCGGTAGGAGTGTATGTGCGTTCGAAATCAGCTCCCAGCACGCGCACTTGGAGTGAAAGCGGTATGTCTGAGGCCCACTTCAGTAGCACAATAGCTCCGCATGACTCGAACATCACTGAACCCGGCTCGAGTGGTGTGGAGCTTGGCTCCTTAGAGGCAAAGGCCCAGCGCAAGCGCGTTGCCGCGCCGCGCACAACGGGATCGGGGTCGCTGGCAGCGAGCCTCGCAAAGAGTGCAGGAAGATCCGCTGCGATGGACGCCGGGAGCGGCGTGGTACCAGACGCTGTAAAGGCGTGCATCTGCTGTGGAATTGGATCTCCAATAGAGGCCTTCGTTAGGTACTCCGTCGACGCCAAGAGGCCTGGCTTGTAGTTGGATACGAGGACAATGACGAATTGCCGGCCGTTAGGCTGACATGGGCGTAGCTCCCTTTCGTCCGGGCGCTGGCAGCGCGCATCTGATAGCGGCCAGGAACCAAAAAGACTTTGCGAGGGATCGGCCACGTCAACGGACCGCAAGCTGAGTTCTTCCAGGTTGAGCCCTGAGGGCGATCGCTCGCGATGCCTTACGCTCCGCGGACGGTGAGAGCAAGCGTCACCATGCCGTGATGCGATTGTCAGAGTCCTGCACAAAGCAATCGGATGATAGCCGCGACGACGCGGCCCGACAGCTTTACCACCAATCCGTACGGGTGGCCTTGTGGCATCAGGGCGACCGTCCGGAACGTGGACGCGGCGGGCGTTGCGTCCAAGGCTGAGTCGCGAGCGGAGTCACGTTCCGCAACGACCGATTGGAGGACAAATCTCATGCGCTCTCTGACGCTTACCACCTTGGCCGTCGTGCTCACTGCTTGTGAGTGGGCTCCTAACGCAGCCACCGTTGGCCCGGCCGTCGACGCCGGCTCGCTCAACGCGGTCTCCGCCGCCGATGCGGGCGGGGCCGTCATCGTCCGATTCTCGACCGCCTCCTTCATCCTAGTCTTCGACGCGGAGCGTCAGCTGCTCAGTGCGCACATGCCCTCCAACATCTGTGGGGATGGCAATCTCAGCATCGTCCAAGTGCTACGAGTGACCACGCCGTCGGAAATTGGACAGCGCTTCGCGCAACTCACCTCCGACGATGAACAAGTCGCGGTCTACCACGCGGCTTCCCCCGCCGACGCTGGTTTGTCGGGAACGATCGACTCGTTCGGTTTTCCCAACGTGGTCGATTTCGCTACGTTCTGCGCCTTTCTGTCCGGCCCGAACAGGATCGCGGAAGGAACGGTCAAGCGCCTGTCCACCTTTTCGGCCGCGAGTTTCCACGCCCGCTGGACGGGGATAATTCAGGGAGTTGATGGTCGTGATTACCACGTGACCGAGGTGTACCAGCTGACGGCTGACGCTCATGATCCGACCAATCCGGCGGGCTTCGAGCAGCAGATCGCCAGCATTCTGCTGAACCAACTCCCATAACTCGGCTGCGCGTCACTGCGAGAAGTGCGGCCGGCACCGCTGCTGTTACCGCTGACCTAACGCCGTCTTGGGAAAGAACTGAGCCAGCGCTTCAGGCGCCGGCTGGGTAAGCCCACCTGCCTGCTGCTGCCGACACACGAGTTGACGGCCCGATATCTAGAACGATATCGTTAACATCATGTCGGATATCGCCCGTGCCGCGGCCCGCCTTCTCATGCAAGCCCGAAAAAGCGCGGGCATGTCTCAGCGAGAATTGGCAGACCGAGCGAAGACGACACAGGCAGCTGTCGCGCGCATCGAGGGAGGGCGCACGAGCCCGGCGCTGAACACCTTGGCGCGGCTCATCAACGCTGCCGGCTTCGATTTGCATATCGAGCTCGCCGCGCGGCCACAGACAGACGCGATAATCGAAGCGTACAAGCGGGATATCGATCGCTCACTGTTACGTGAGAATCTCAAGAAAACGGTCGATCAGCGGGTGCGCGGCCTAACGGCGCTAGCCCGGTTCGCTCGCGAAGCGCGCCGAGCCGGTCGCGCGGCGAGGCACGCGGTGCGTACCGAGAGATGACCGACTTCGCCAAGTTGCTCGGCGCGCTGAGCGAGGCGGGTGTGGCATTCGTTGTTATTGGCGGTGTGGCGGCGACCATTCACGGTTCCGCGCGCCTGACGCAGGACGTCGATGTATGCTACGAACGGTCCGCAGCGAACCTGGCTCGGATCGTCAAAGCGCTCGCTCCGTTCAAGCCATATCTGCGCGGCGCACCAGCAGGACTTCCCTTCGAATGGTCGGTCGAAACGCTTCGCGCCGGATTGAACTTCACTCTGGCCACGAAGGCCGGCGACATCGATCTCTTTGGGGAGGTTGCCGGTGGCGGTCGCTACGAGGATCTGATCGGCAACACGATCACCGTCACGCTGTTTGGTCAAACAACGCAATGCCTGAATCTCGACTGGCTGATTCGAACCAAGCGAGCTGCGGGCCGCGCACGAGACCTCGAAGCGATTGCGGAGCTAGAAGCGTTGCGGGAAGAGGCGGGATGATGCTGGGTCCAGTCCATCAGTGGGCCGGTGCAACTGTTAATCAGGAACTCGCTGGTTCGAATCCAGCCGCCCCAGTTTCAGTAAGGGACGCCGAAAGTCAGCCAGCTCAATGGCATCACGGTAAAGACAGCGGCGAGGAATCCGGTCGAGTTACGGTTTCGTGCTCGTAAACGCCATCAAGTGGTTCTGCGGCGCCTCAACACGTCGAAGACTTCCGGGTTCACCACGTTGATGGGATTACCCGCTCCGTACGCGACGATCTGATCGAACACGTCTGAGAACTGGATTTCGTACTCGTCCCGCGTCACGTACCCGATGTGCGGTGTGCAAACAACGTTGTCCATCTTTAGCAGAGGGTGGTTCGGATCGCGAAGCGGTTCTTCCTCATAAACGTCGACGGCGGCCATCCCTGGCCGCCCAGCGCGCAACGCTTCGACAAGCGCGCCGGGCTCGATCAGCGGCGCCCGGCTTGTATTGACTAGAAGCGCGTTGGGTTTCATGCACGCCAGATCACTTCTGGTGACGATTCCGCGCGTTTCCTTTACGAGACGCATGTGCAACGAGATGATGTCACACGATTCGAAAAACGCGCGCTTGCTCGCGGCGACGTCGTAGCCGTCCGCGCGCGCACGTTGCAGCGATTCTTCGCGTGCCCAGACTAACACCTTCATCCCGAAGGCCTTGCCATATCCCGCCACGGTGGCCCCAATCCTTCCATATCCATAAACGCCCAGTGTCCTGCCACGCATGCTGTTGCCGACACCGATCTGCCAAGTTCCGGCGCGAAGGGCGTACATCTGCTGGGGAATCTGCCGCATCG
>CBQVAZ010000352.1:0-4516 GCA_967720205.1 uncultured Gemmatimonadaceae bacterium
TGCCCGCCTCGACCATCTCGCCTAACGGGAACGCCGACTCGGACGTTGTCGACGGATCGAGAATCGTCGTCACACCATAGGACAAATCGAGCGCCGAGGTCGGACGGTGCGGAGGCGTAACGCCGGCGGCGTCCACAGTGTGGTGTGCGTGCAGGTCGAGCAGTCCCGGGATGATCGTCTTGCCGCTGACGTCGATCACTCGGGCCACACCGGCGGTGTCGCAGCTCGCCGCCGTACCGACGCATGCGATGCGTGCGCCGCGCACGACGATCGTGCCGCGCTCGATGACACCGGCGCTGTCGATCGTAATGATCTTGGCGTTCACGAGTGCGATGCTGCCCTGCGGTGTGGGTCGCGGGATGCGTAAGGCGATGCTGACGCTGTCGAGGCGCCGCGCTGCTGCGTCGTATGTGACGTAGCGATTTCCCGACGCGAACTGGAGAGTGTTGCCGTCGCGCCAGCTGTGGTAAATGCCGCCACCGTCGTACACGCGCACTCGGCCGGGGACGGAGTCGTTCGGGTTTGTGTTGACGCGGAGTGTGTTGCTCGTCGGAGTGGGGACCACATACACAAAGCGTCCGGATTGAAAGGCGACCCACTTGCCGTTAGGCGAAAGCATCGGCTCGCTACCGCTGCCGAATGTGGCGGGGAACGTGACGTGGTCCTGCGGCGGCCCACCGTTAGGAGACACTGAACGAACTCGTAATACCAGCGACAGCGCGCTGTCGGACGGGAACGGATAGTACAGAAGGCCGCGCGCCGCATTGGACCGATCCTGATGCTGGTAATAGAGTCGTCCCTCCGGACCCAGATACGTGCGTCGTGACTCGACACCGGCGAGATCTGCGACCACCGTGGGCGGCGGCGGCGGCGTCCCAGACAGCTGGATGCGGAGCGCAGACCATCCCATCGTCGTATTCCAGCGGTTCCCCGCCCCGATGCCGGCTGCATCAGGTCCGCGGCTAACGACAATCGCGTCGCCGTTAGGCGTCCACACCGGATGCAAGTACTCTCTGCCGTCCGTCGTGATTCTGCGCGGCGTCGCGTTCGCCTTTGTGGCGACAGTCCACACGTGTCCGCGCGCAGAATCAGCCCAGGTGGCGAAGGCAATCTGCCTGCCATCGGGAGACCAGGCGGGTGTGAGTTGCACCGTCCCGGGCATGTCCGCGGTAAGCGGCTGCGGCCGCCCGTTAGGCAGGTCCATGAGCCATACCTTGCCGACTGCGACAAACGCAAGGCGCCGTCCGTCCGGCGACGCCACCGGCCACTGAATGAACTTGACGGCAAAGCTCGAGTCATCGATCGTGATCCGGCTGCGTGCGGTCTCGGACAGGACGCGATGCACGCGAGCGCTGAACGGAATCGTCGCCACCTCGCCGGTTGCGACGTTGATGCGCCGCAGCTTCCCCCCTTCCCAGGCAACGACGCTCATGCCGTCCGGCGTCCAGGCGAAACGCGGGTACACACCGTAGGAGTACTGCGCGTTCACCATCGTTAGGTCCTTCGCCGCCGGATCCAGCAGCGTCCCCTCTTCCCCGCTGCTCAGATCTCGTATCACGAGCGCGGTGCGCGGCGCGTATTCATGGCCGCGATACGTCATCGATTTGCCGGGTTGCTCCAGCGCGAAAGCCAGACGCTTTCCATCGGGCGATACGCTGGGCGTGAGCGCCGCTGGCGGATCGATCGCGTTGTCCGCGGCGTAGCCCGTGCGCCTCAGCGCGGCGACGAACTCGGGCGAGAGCGCTGTCGGCTCCCTCGATCTCACGTTTTCCACCTGACCCGACGTTAGGTCGAGCCGTTGCACGCGATGGCCAGCCGTGAGGAGCCCCAGGCCGTCGCCGGTCGAATACGAAACGTGAAAGTAGAGATGCCGGCCGTCGGGTGAGAACGTCGGCGCCTCGTAATGCATCAGTCGCTCGCCGACGAGCCGCGTTGGCGCGCTGCCGTCGATCGGCAGGCGCCACAGCTCATTCGTTTGCCGATGCCATCCGCGCCCAGGAGTTGGAAAGACGCGCACTGCGACGATGCTCTTGCCGTCAGGTGCCCACGTCGGCTGCATGAAACGCGTCTCGAGGTCGAGGAACACCGATGCCGCATGGCTGCCATCCGCGTCCATGACCCAGACGTTGTTCTGCCCGCGCCGATCCGAGATGAAGGCGATGCGGCGTCCGTCACGCGAGATGGCTGGGTGAAAGTTGAGCGCATTGCCGCTGTTCTCTGTCAGCGGCGTCGCGTCGCCGCCTGACAATGGCAGGCGATAGAGATGGCCCAGCAGGTCGAAGACCAACCAGTCGCCGTTAGGCGCGACGTCGAGAGCCATCCACGTCCCTTCGTCGGTCGTGAAGTCGACGACGCGTGCTGCGCCCTGAGGCGGGAGCAGAGCCGCCGGTGTTGCGCCAGTTTGCTGTGCGCCTTGCGACTCGGCGCGTACGTCGGAGCAGCTGGCACACACGATTGCCGTTAGGGCAATTAGCGCAGCGAGCCTCACGGCTGCGGGTCCGCGGCTTTCAGCCGAACAACTTCCCGCACCATGCGGTCTCGCCAGCGACGGATCTCCACGAGGGGCGTCATCGCATTGTTCGCGTCCGTTTGTGTCCCGATACGCTCGACGAGCGCCTTGTCGATTCGCGGCGTGTCACCAAGATCGCGCATCAGCATCTCCAGGCTTCCAGCGAAGCGTTCGAGGTACTCGCGGACGCCACCGTCGGCGTTTGTGTTGGCCACGCCAAAAGGACCGAGCATCGCCCAGCGCAGTCCGAGCCCGTGTTGCACGACGGCGTCGATCGCCGCGGTGTCGGCCACACCGCGTTCCACGAGATTGATCGCTTCTCGTAGCAGCGCGACCTGTAAGCGATTCAGCAGAAAGCCGGGTACGAACGTGTTGAGGACGACTGGCTTTTGACCAACAGCGCGCATGAAGGCCGCTGTCTGCTGTACAACCACCGAGCGCGTCTGTTGCCCGCCTAACACTTCCACGACCGGCACGACGTGCGGTGGATTCACAGGGTGTGCGACGACACAGCGCCATGCCCCCGTTAGGCCTCGCGCGATGTCGGTCATGTCCATCGCTGACGTGCTCGATGCCAGGATCGCGTCGGGGGAGGCGAGGCGATCCAGCTCGGCGTAGATCCGCTGTTTTTTTTCGAGCGATTCAGGACCGCTCTCCTGGACGTACTCCACGCCATCCAGCGCTTCCTCGAGCGCATCACAGCGCAGCAGCCTTCCTGTGCTCGAGTTATCGGGCTGCTGCGCCTCATCGTGCCATGAGAGCGCCCGTGTCAGCGCATCGGCGTTAGGGTCCCACGCGTGCGTCTCGCATCCAGCTCGTGTGAATACACGCAGCCAACTGCGCCCGATCACGCCGACGCCAACGACGGCGACGGAACGCGGTGTGCGATCGGCCGCGATCGCGGCGCCGTCAGCGTCCGTTGGGTTCACCGGGCCGGTATGAGCGAACGGCGTTGGCCTTCACGTCGGCGAGCGTGAACCACGCAGGTTTGAACTCGCCTTTCACATAAAGAGGAGCCTGATCGAAATAATGCGGAGAGGACGGATCACCGCTTTGCCCGAATGGAACGATTGTCATCGCGTGCGGGGTCGGCGTCATCTCGATGACAGCGACGTAGCCCGAGCCGCTGGTGCCATAGCGCCGTTTCGCGCCGGCCGGTGTGGCACTGCCGAAGGAGAAGATGCTGCCGACAGTACCGCCATTCGCTGCCGGCACCGGAAGACTCGGCCGCTCATCGCTGAACGGCTGGGCCACTCGGTCATCTGTGCGTTGAAGGCGGTTGATCTCGCCCCAGGGAACGCGCACGGAACCGAAGTCGCGCAGCAGCTGCTCGCGCAGCTGCTCGAGCGCAACGATACTACCTAACGCGGAGTCGCCGCGAATCCGTTGTGTGCGTTCGCGCCAGAGCACGAACCAGGTGGCTTCGGGTGATTCGACAGTAGCGCGTCGATCCCAGCGCTCGAGGCCCTGCACCATTTCGGCGAGGCGCTCGGCGCGCGGCGCGTCGGTGGTGCCTAACGAGCGCCACTCGGCGACCAGGCCGGGTATCTGCTCCTCGGCGACGAGGTAGTACGTGTCGAACGCCATGCGCTTCCAGTCGTCGAACGAGAACTTCTGCGGCATGGAGAGCAGGCGACGCGACGCGCGGGCGCGTGCATTGTCGCCTTCAGTGACCATGTATTTCGGGTACTTGGTCGAGTCGGGGTTGCCGCTCGACGTTGCATGAAACGGCGTCGTGTTGGTGTTCTGCATCCAACCCGTCGCAGGGTTGAGCAGCTGCGGCAGATCCGCGAGCTCGTGATAGCCCTGCCAGTCCGTGGCGGGATCGCTTCCATCCAGGGGCTTCGTCCAATCGAACTTTGTGCTGCGTCGCGGCACGGCGCCGTTGTAGATGTAGAAGATGTTTCCCGCCGTGTCGGCGTACATCACGTTATGAAACGTGAGGGCGCGCCGCGCGACCGCGCGCTGAAACTCCGCCAGCGTGCGCGCCTTCCCCATTTCGTACCA
>CBQVAZ010000353.1:0-4505 GCA_967720205.1 uncultured Gemmatimonadaceae bacterium
CAAGGAATTCGAGCAGTGGGCCAACAAGGTCTGGAATTTCGGATCCGGCCTTGGCTCGGAAGTGTCGCTGAAGGATTTCCGCAAAGACGTGATCATCGAGCTCTATAACGAGTCGGGGCAGGTCGTCGTGTCGTACAAAGTGTTTCGCTGCTGGGTCTCGGAGTTTCAGGCGCAAGCGGACCTCGATGCGAATGCCAACGCTGTCTTGATCCAGTCGATCAAGCTGGAGAACGAGGGGTGGGAGCGTGACGCGGAGGTGCCGGAGCCGTCGGAGATCACGTTCACGGAGCCGCAGTGAGCATCGACTCCGCTGCGCACCGGTCGTGAGGCCACGTTTCCATGACGGGGCGCGACGCGAGTTTGCTACTGCGCGTGTGGGAGAGCGGAACTCCTCGCTCGACGTCCGTTCGCGCCCTGCTGCTGCTGTCGGCGGCGGTGCCGGACGAGCGTCCGGAAGATCTCACGCAACTCAGCGTGGGTCACCGGAACGCGCACTTGTTGTCGCTGCGCGAGCGTCTCTTCGGGTCGACCGTGGATTGCCTAACCCGGTGCCCGGAATGCGCCGATAGCATTCACATCACGTTTGCAGTAAACGATGTGCGCGCGGCCCACGCCGACCGCGACGCGTCGTTTCGGGTCACCACCGACGGCCACGACGTGCGCTTCCGTGTGCCTAACAGTGGCGATTTACTCGCGCTCGAAGGCGAGCAGGCGCTCGAGGTGGCCGAGCGCCACCTGCTGAGCCGCTGCGTACTGGAAGCGTCTACCGCACGAGGGACGGCGAGCACAAGCGATCTGCCTGACGGCGTAACGACTGCGATCTCGCGGCGAATGAGTGAAGTCGATCCCCAGGCCGAAGTCCTGCTAGACATTGCGTGTCCCAGCTGCGCGGCGCACAGCCGTGCGCCATTCGACATCGCGTCGTACCTGTGGCGAGAGATCGAATCGTGGGCCAAAGGCATGCTGCGGTCCATTCATACGATCGCGAGTGCCTACGGATGGCGTGAGTCGGACATTGTAGCGATGAATGAGTCGAGACGCCGGGCGTATCTGGAGTTGATCATTGCCTGACGACTCGCTGAGAAGCGCGACGCATGGCTTTCTGGGCCACCTGGTACGACAGGTGCTCGTGCCGAACGTGATGGTGCGACCGCGTCAGGCGCACCCGTCCGAGATGCAACGCCCGCAAGATAGCGGCGCCGCAGTGCCGTTCGTGGCACTCGACGAAGAAGCATCGCGCGGCCCGGAGGACGCTCCTCACTAGGAGCGCATCGAGTCCGTGCTACAGCTCGCGACGCGCGAAGGCACGCCTCGCGTAGTGCCTAACGCGCCGAGCGATGAGCGTGTCACGACGAATCAGTCGGCGGCTCCCGAGGCGCGCGCGGTGCACAACGTCGACGAATCGCCCCACGCCGCGGCGTCGGCACTGCGAGACGTCGGTCACGAGAAGCGTACGCCTGACGCGATCGACGAGCGCGGATCTCGAGCTGCTGATGCTGAACCTTCGTCACACGGCACGACGGCGCAACCTAGCGACACAGCCGGCGAAGCAGCGCGGGCGCGCAAAGCCGTGCCAGTGCGATCGCAGGATCTGAGCAGCGCTGAGCTCCGCATGGAACAGTCAGAGAGCGCGCGACCTCCGCATGTGGATCGCCGTGTGAAGCGAACTGCTGCTGCTGCTGCAGCGCTGCCCGAGACTGCGGCGAAAGACGAGAAGCGCGGCACGGCGCAGCAGAAAGCCTTGCACCGTCGCGAGGCCGCTGAGCCGCTGATACGGCCAAGCGATCTTGATCTCACTGGCGTCCGCACTGATGCGACGTTAGGCAGGCAATCGACTGGACGTGCGATGATTGAGCCTGCAGCGGCGCGCCGGCGGGAGCGACATGTCGCCGCGCAGGTCACGCCGCTTCCGAGCAGTCTGCCCGCGCCGCTCCAAAACCACAATCGCGAGACGAATGAGTCTGCCGCACCGAACGTGCACGTCAGCATTGGACGGGTTGAGATACGAGCGGTCGTAGCCCCGTCGGCACCAGTCGTTGCCAAACGCGTCAATGCGAAGGCGCCGGCGATGAGCCTGAGCGACTATTTGAAGGGCCGAAACGGAGTGCAACGGTGAGCAATCATCTGGCGATTGCTACTGTCACCGCCGCTCTTGGTCAGATCGCGCAGACTGCGGCGGAGAGCGCCGTTGCTGGCGTGAACCTCCGCTTTGGGCGCCCCACGGCCCCGACGCAGGCAGGGGAAAAGAAGGTGCACGTCTACCTGTATCAGGTGACGCCAAACGCGGCGCTGCGAAACGGCGACCTCGCCACGCGCGATGCGGAAGGGCACCTAACGCGCCGACCAAGGGCCGCGCTCGACCTGCACTACCTCTTGAGCTTCTACGGCGACGACCAGGTGCTGGAACCGGATCGTATGCTTGGTGCCGTCGCACGCGATCTGCATGCGAGACCGGTACTCACGGCGCAGACGATCGAAAGCGTAGTCCAGGGTCATAACGAGTTGACGGACTCGGATCTCGCGAGCGCGATCGAGACAGTGAAGTTCACACCGACGCAGCTCACGCTCGAGGACATGTCGCGGCTCTGGTCCGTGATGGTCCAAACTCCACACGCGCTCTCTGTGCCGTATGTGGGGACGGTCGTGCTCATCGACGCGCTTGAAGGGGGACGAGCGGCCCTTCCTGTCCTCAAGCGCGGCGACAAGGACCAAGGTGTCGACACACGCATCGGTCCGTTTCCGCAACTCGTTTCTTACTGGGTCGGGGCGCTGGCTTCGAGCGAGCGCAAGCCTCGCTTGCCGTCCTATCCGGGAGCGCAGCTCGGTGACCGCGTCATTCTAGAAGGCGCGAACCTTGGTGGCGACAGCGTCGTCGCGCGATTTGCGCATCCCAGGCTCGCGGCGGTGCGGGAGATCGCGGTGGCACCTCAGGATCGCAAGCCTAACGCACTAAAGCTGAACCTGCCTAACGATGCACCGGCGCAAGATCTCTGGGCCGCGGGCATCTATAGCGTGACGGCGGCGTGCACGCGTGGCGATACCGTGCTGCCGTCAAACATCGTGCCGCTGGTGCTGTCACCGCACGTCACGGCCGTGGCTCCCAATCCTGCTGGCCCGGCTGGGGGGCCGGTGACGCTAACGATCACATGCCGGCCGAAAGTGCTCGCGAAGCAGAGCGCGACGCTCATACTCGCGGACCGCGAAGTGGCAGCCGAGCCGCACAATGCGGCCACTGACACGCTCTCATTCGTGATCGAATCCGCACCTGCCGTGACGCAGCAACTCGTTCGGCTGCGCGTCGATGGCGTGGACAGCTTCCCGTTCCGCTTCGACGAGCCAACTGGTGGCTTTGTGTTCGATGATCTTCAGAGGGCGACAATCATATGATACGCGTCGAAGAGTGGCAGCGAACGAATGGCGCGTACCTCCACGCGGCGATTACGTGGCTGCGTCTCAAGCTGGAGCTCGCGGCGAAGGCGGTGGAGAAACGTGGCGAGACACTGCCACCACCTCCGCCTTCGGAAGAGGCCGAGGCTCACCGCTGGAGTTTCTTCCGTCGGCCGGCACAACCGGGCGCGCCGCCGATGAAGACGTTTCCGCGCCTAACGGCTGGATCAACGGACGCGGCAAAGGTCGCCGAGCTCGAGGAGGCGCAAAAGGTTCTCGTCTCCGCGAGCGACGTCGATCCGCCACCTGCAATGGTGCTGCTACGGCGTCGACTCGGTCTCTCGTCGTTCGAGCGCGACATCCTGTTGATGTGCGTTGCGACGGAGCTCGACACGCGCATCGCTGGATTGCTGGCGCGAGCGCACGACGACCCAGCGCGGCCGTTCCCATCGTTTGCGCTCGCGATGACGCTGTTCGAGGAACCCGCATGGGAAGCGCTTTCCCCCGAGCGCCCGCTTCGGTACTGGCGGCTATTGGAGATCAACCAGCATGCCTCGCAACCGCTGACGACGAGCGCGCTTCGCGCCGACGAGCGCATCGTGAGCTTCATCAAGGGGCTCAACTACCTCGATGATCGCCTGACGCCGCTCGTTCTAGCGGTGCCTAACGCGTCCGTCCCGGACTTGCCAGGTTCGCAGCGCCTCGTCGTCGAACGGCTTCTGTCCGTGCTCAGCGATTCATTCGCGCGTCTTGCTCCGGTCGCGCTCGTTGGCCGTGATCGCGAATGCAAACGCCGCGTCGCCGCGGCGGCAGCAGCAGCACTCGGTCTGCAGCTGTATCGACTCCCGGTGGAGAGTCTGCCGTCGCATTCAGGAGAAGTCGAAACACTTGCTCGGCTCTGGCAGCGTGAGTGTTTGCTGCTCCCGTTGGCGCTCTACGTCGACGCTCACGACCTCGACAAGTCCACAGGGGCCAGTGGGACAGACGACATCCTTCATCGCCTAACGCGGTTCATCGCTCGCACCGGCGGTCTCCTCTTCCTCGACGCGCGCGACGGACCAGCGGCGTCGATGGAAACGCTCGTTACGCTGGAGGTAAGCAAGCCAACACCGGCGGAA
>CBQVAZ010000354.1:0-4496 GCA_967720205.1 uncultured Gemmatimonadaceae bacterium
CGCTGTACAGTGTCGAGCGCGTGTACGCGACGTCGCGCGATGGGGTGCGCATTCCTGTCTCGCTGGTCTACAAGAAGCCATTCACAAAGGATGCAACTCGGCCGCTGTTGCTCTACGCATATGGATCGTACGGCGCGACGACTGAACCGACGTTCAGCTCCGCGCGTTTCTCCTTGATCGATCGCGGCTTTACGTATGCGATCGCGCACGTGCGTGGCGGTCAGGAGATGGGCCGTCAGTGGTACGATGACGGCAAGATGCTCAAGAAGAAGAACACCTTCACCGATTTCATCGACGTCGCTGACTATCTCATCGCGCAGAAGTACACGACCCGCGATCTCATGGTCGCGCATGGTGGAAGCGCCGGCGGATTATTGATGGGCGCCGTAGCCAACATGGGTGGCGACAGGTTCCGCGCGATCATTGCCGACGTCCCGTTCGTGGACGTCATCAACACGATGGCTGACGCATCGATCCCGCTGACGGCTCAGGAGTGGATTCAGTGGGGGAATCCGCACGTCAAGAACGAGTACGAGTACATGAAGAGCTACTCGCCATATGACAACGTCGAGAAGAAGCCGTACCCGGCGTTGCTCGTGATGAGCGGGATCAACGACTCGCGCGTCGCCTATTGGGAGCCGACCAAGTGGGTGGCGAAGCTCCGCGCCAACAAGACCGACGGCAACGTCCTGTTGCTCAAGATGAACATGGGCGGTGGGCATGGCGGCTCGTCAGGCAGGTATGAGCGGTACCGGGAGACGGCGTTCAGGTATGCGTTCATGGTGGATCAGGTGAAGCCGATCGTTCAGTAAGTGACCTGAAGAAGCGCGAGCGCGGACTAACGCGGAGAAGAGAAAGACACACACGGACAACTGCTTTAGTTAACAGCAAGCACTATCTGCGTTTGTCCTGCAGTTCTCCGCGTTCGTCCGCGCTTCCGCTTTTCGTGGCGAGTACGAGCGTCGCAAGTGCTCGACGGCGACTAGAGCCGTGAATAGCTTCGGGACACGGCCGACAGGCCGCCTCACCGGAGTGATTGAATGGCGAGTTCCTTTCATCCAAAGCGATTTGCACTGTGCGCGACGGTCGTCTTTGGGATCGTCGCGCTTTCGTTTTCGTTCCCTGCGCCTGCGGCGGCTCAGCAGCTGGTCAAGCCAGCGCCCAATCGACCTCCCGGTGAAGGCGAAGGGCCGTTCGAGAAGCTGATCATTCGCGGCGCGACGCTCATCGACGGCACCGGGGCGCCGCCGCGGGGACCAGTCGACATTGTTGTCGAGCGGAATCGCATTACTCAGGTCGTGGACGTCGGATTCCCAAACACCCCGATCGACAGCAGCAAACGTCCCAAAGGGGCCACGAAGGAGATCGACGCGCACGGCATGTACGTGCTGCCTGGGTTCGTGGACCTGCACCTCCACACGGGAGAGTTCCCAAAGGCGCCCGAGGCTGAGTACGTGTACAAACTGTGGATGGCACACGGTGTGACTGCTGGTCGCGGCGTTCCATTCGGTCCGCTGGCCTGGTCGACGTCGGAGAAGGCTCGCAGCGCGAAGAACGAGATCACCGCGCCACGCATGTTCGTATACGACGTACCTAACGACGACTGGTTAGGCGCCGGCTTCAAGTCGCCTGAAGAAGTCCGCACGGTTGTGCGCGCGATGAAGCAGAAGGGCGCCGATGGTCTCAAGCTCAGCGCCTGGCCACCGGATCTCATGGCCGCCGCGATCGACGAGGCGACGAAGCTTGGTATGGGGACGACCGCTCACCTCGCACAGCTCGGCGTGCCGCGTATGAACGCGATGGAGGCGGCTCGCTTGGGACTTGGCACCGTCACGCACTTCTACGGACTGTTCGAGGCGATGTACGACTCGAACCAGGTGCAGCCGTACCCGGACACGTACAACTACAACGACGAGCAGTGGCGTTTCGGTCAGGTGGCGCGCCAGGCGAGTCTCGTGACGCCGCGCAGCAAGAAATGGATGGCGCTCCTCGACACGCTCAAGGCGCATAACGTGACGCTCGATCCCACGATGGTCGCGTACCTCGCCGGACGCGATGTCGCGCGGCGCCGCTCAGCCGAGTGGCACGACATGTATACGCTGCCCTCTCTCACGGACTTCTATACGCCGAACCGCACGAATCACGGTGCGTACTTCTTCAACTGGACGACGTGGGATGAAGTGGCGTGGAGAAACTTCTTCCGCGTCTGGCACATGCTCTTGAACGACTACAAGAACATGGGTGGACGCGTGACAGTGAGCACCGACGCCGGCTTCATTTACAACACGTATGGTTTCGCAACCGTAGAAGAGATGGAGATGTTGCAGGAGGCCGGTTTCCATCCATTGGAAGTGATCCGCGCGGCAACGATGCACGCCGCCGAGACGCTGTTTCTGCCGACGGGGAAGCCGATCGAGTTTGGAGTCGTTAGGCCGGGGATGCTGGCCGATATCGTCGTCGCACCGGAAAACCCAATTGCAAATCTCAAAACACTCTACGGTACAGGCTTTGTCCGACTGAACGACAAAACGGGGAAGGTCGAGCGGGTCGGAGGGATCAAGTACACAATCAAAGACGGAATCATTTACGACGCTCGCAAGTTGCTGGCTGACGTTGCGGCGATGGTCGATAAGCAGAAGAAAGCGCGCGGTGTCGCGCAATAGCGTTAAGAGCAACTACCCTACGGATGACCCAGATCGAACGGATTGTTAATCGCCTTAAACGCAGTTCATCAGAGCATGAGTCCTGGCGCACGAACTTCACGCGAACACACACGTGAAGAATCCGATCAATCAGTTTCATCGGTGTAATCCGTGTGGGTCTGTTTTTTTAAGGGTTTGTTTGTCACGTTGACTGAATATCGACGAGGTCATCATGCGTAGTCGGACGATTCTGGGAGTGTTTGTAGTCGGAGCGGTTCTTGCCTTGCCTAACGGCACCTGGGCGCAGGACGCCAAACCGGCGCCGGCACGCGCCGAAGGCGATGGGCCGTTCGACAAGCTCATCATCCGCGGAGCGACGCTCATCGACGGCACCGGGGCACCGCCGCGCGGGCCGGTCGACATCGTCGTCGAGCGAAACAAGATCACGCAGATCGCCGACGTCGGATTTCCTGGCGTGCCGATCGATCAGGACAAGCGCCCCAAGGGCCCCGCTCGTGAGATCGACGCGGCCGGGATGTTCGTCATGCCTGGCTTCATCGATCTGCACGTCCATACGTGCGGGGTTCCCAAGGCGCCTGAAGCCGAGTACTGCTACAAGCTCTGGTTAGGCCACGGCGTCACGACTGTTCGCGGCGTTCCGTTCGGCGGGTTCGAGTTCTCGCTCAGTGAAACGAAGCGCGCGAACAACAACGAGATCACCGCCCCGCGGCATTACAACTATCAGCGCATTGGCACGGGCAAGGGTTGGACCGGCGGTCCGATCTCAACGCCTGAGAAGGGACGCGAATGGGTGCGCTGGGCCGCGCAGCAGGGAATTCACGGGCTCAAACTCGGCGCGCACGAGCCATCCATCATGGCCGCGGTTCTCGACGAAGCCAAGAAGCTTGGACTCGGCTCGACAGCGCACCTCGCGCAGACGGGCGTTGCGCAAATGAACGCTATCGACGCGGCGCGACTCGGACTCGGCGCGGTCACGCACTACTACGGGATCTTTGAATCGCTGTACGACAACACCGACGTGCAGCCGTATCCCGACACGTACAACTACAACGACGAGCAGTGGCGCTTCGGCCAGGTGGCGAGGCAATGGAATCTGGTGACGCCGCGCGGCGAGAAGTGGTGGGCGTTCCTGAAGGAGCTCAAGTCGCTCGACGTGACGCTCGATCCGACGATGACGACGTACATGTCCGGCCGCGACCTAACGAAGCGTCGCACGGCGGAATGGCACGAGACGTACACGCTTCCTTCATTGTGGGACTTCTACACGCCTAACCGCACGAACCATGGTGCCTACTTCTATAACTGGACCACGTGGGACGAAGTCGCCTGGAAGAATTTCTATCGCGTGTGGATGATGTTGATCCAGGACTACAAGAACATGGGCGGGCGCGTGACGCCGTCCACTGACGCCGGCTTCATCTACAACACATACGGCTTCTCGTACATCGAGGAGCTGGAGAACTTCCAGGAGGCTGGCTTCCATCCGTTGGAAGTGATCCGCGCCGGGACGCTGCACGCAGCGGAAGAGCTGTTCAAGCGTCAGGGGAAGCCGATCGAGATGGGCGTCGTGCGAGCGGGGCTGCTGGCGGACCTCGTCGTCGCACCGGAGAATCCGGTCGCGAACCTCAAGACGCTGTACGGCAACGGCTTCGTTAGGCTGAACGACAAGACAGGCAAGGTGGAACGCGTCGGTGGTGTGAAGTGGGTGATCAAGGACGGGATCATCTACGACGCGCGTAAGCTGCTCGACGATGTGGCGAAGATGGTCGAGAAGCAGAAGAAGGAGCGCGGGATTCAGAAACTACCGGTGCCGGTCATCTCCGAGATGAAGTA
>CBQVAZ010000355.1:0-4449 GCA_967720205.1 uncultured Gemmatimonadaceae bacterium
GTCCAGCCTAACAACGTCACCGAATTGTTGTTGGACTCGGCGGTTTGCGGCGGCAAGCCGCGAAAACGCGCTCCGCCCGCCTCAGGCACTTCCTCGTTGCGGCCGATCATGTCCATGTTGAGCACCGCCACGATCTGCGGCAGCGGGACGAGCGGCGCCTCCGTGAACGCCCACGCGCCTAACAAGCCCCGCTCCTCCGAATTGAACGCGGCGAAGAGTATCGAGCGCTTCGGACGGCGACCTTCCTTTGCGCCCATCGCGTACGCCTCGGCGATCGCGACGAGACCAACCGTACCCGAGCCGTTGTCGTCTGCGCCGTTCCAGATCTGATCGCCGAGCGCACCGTCGTGATCGGGGTGGCCGCTAATGATGACCCATTGGTTCTTGAGTGTCGGATCGCTCCCCTCGAGCATCGCGACGACGTTGCGATCGCGAACCACACTGCGCTTCACGTTCGTGCTGAGCGTCGCGGTGATTCCGGCGAGAGGGATTGCCGCATTGCCGCGGCGGTTATCTGCCGCTCGCGAAAGCTCTGTGAGTGACTTTCCCGATCCGCGGACGAGCGCTTCAGCCAGCGCGACGGATACCTGGCCGCTCGGAATGCGCACGCGATCGGCCCAGGCACCTAACAAGTAGCGTTCGATGCGCGGCGGTTGTGCTGGCCAGGTAAAGCGCGCGGCGCCGTCGAAGTTCTCCGGTCCGGGATGCGCATGCACGTCTAAAACGAACAGAATTCCGACAGCTCCCTTCTCCTGCGCGGCCAGCGTCTTCTTCAATTGGTTGGCGTATTCCGATGTCACGAGACCATCGAAACGGCTGGTGGAATCGTTCTCGCCCGGCTCGTGATCCAACACGAGCAGGATCTTCCCTTTCACGTCGCCGGCGAGATCGTCGTAGCCTAACGTGGGTGCACTGATGCCGTAGCCGGCGAAGACGACCGGCGCCGAGACTCGGCCGGAAACGCTGTGGCGGTGCGGGTAGAAGTCACTCCCGACCGTGTAGCGAGTGAGCGCACCCTCGGTTGCGATGGCGAGCTCGTTGCCGTCGCCTAACGTGGCCGTGACGAGGTTGTACGGCTGGTAGTACGAGCCACCGGCGCCGGCGCCTTTGAGCCCGAACGCCTCGAAGCGGGAGGCCACCCACTCGAGCGCCAGGTTGTTCTCCGGCGTATTGGTGAGACGGCCGCGGAAGCTGTCGCCGCCGAGGAACATCAGGTCGGCACGCAGCTTGGCCGCGGTGATTGCGTCGTTATGCGGGGCCGGCTCTTGTGACCAAAGGGCCGTTGCGAAGACAGTGACTGCCAGACACGAGGCACGGAGCGCGAGGCGTGACATAGGACCGCCGGTTACGGGTGTCGATAACGTACGAACGACCCGCGCTCGCGGCTATGCCGTGCCGATTCCGTACAGCTGTTGAGCGTTGCCGCCCAGGACACGAGCAGTGTCGACGGGGTCGAGTCCAACGGCCGCAATGCTCTCCCGCATTTTGGACATGCTGCTGATCAGATGCGGATAGTCGCTGCCGGCCAGCAGCTGACTCGCTCCGGCGAAGTCTACGGCGAGCCGAAGCGCTTTGGGATCGAAGTTGACCGTATCATAGAAGAACTTCTTGAGGTACTCGCTAGGCAGGCGGTCGATGTGCACACGGTTTTCCGGATACGCTTCAAATCCGCGATCGAGCCGCTCGGCGAGATAAGGAATCGCGCCGCCGAGGTGGCCGAGGATCCAGCGGATGCGGGGATTGCGCTCCACGACACCACTGAATACCAGCCCCGCGGCTGCGAGTGTTGTGTCGAACATGAAGCCAACCAGCGGCATGAGCCAATAGTCCTGCATCGCCTCGACGCCGGCCGGGTAATTGGGATGAATGTGAATGATCGCGCCACGATCATTCGCCCGTTCCCAGAGCGGCCAGTAGCGCTCGTCGTGCAGCGCCACTCCATTCACATTGCCGTACACCATGACACCCTTGAAGCCTAACGACATGACCCGGTCGAACTCGTCGAGCGCCGCCTTGGGATTGTTCAGTGGCAGGGTCGCGAGGGCGGTGAAGTGGTTCGGGCGTTCCGATTTGATCTGTGCGAGAGCGTCATTGACGAGGCGCGCGTGGTGTGCCGAGCGTTCGGGCGCCTCCATGGTCGTGCCAGGCGCGGTCAGCGTGATGACCTGCATGTCCACGCCAGCCGCTGCAATCGCACGCTCGCGATAGGCGATGTCGCGATGACCGCGCACCGCGAAGTTCTTGTCTCCCGGAGAAACAAGAACCGGATTCCCTTCCCCGTCCTCCTCGACCGTGATGACGCTGGGACCCTTCCGCAGCGCATCGATGAAAGCAGGGGGATAGTAATGATTGTGGACGTCGATGATCACAAATAGGTCAGAGGTCAGAGGTCAGAGGTCGGAGGTGTGCGCGCATGCGCACGCGTGCCGCGGCGAACCCAGAAGACGTAGATCGGCCATCCCAATATGACCAGCGCGAGGCCAATCAGCGCATCACGTGGTTGCGAGCGCACGGTGTTGATCACGATTGCAAATGAGGCGAGGGCGAAGACAATCGGCAGGAGCGGCGCTCCAGGCATGGAGTATTGTCGCGTTAGGTCACTGCGACGTCGCAGCAAGATCATCCCGATCGCGAGTAATCCGAAAAAGAGCCACTCGGTGTAGACCACCCTTGTAAAGAGCGCGCGAAACGTGCCGGTCGCCACAAGGATCGACGACCAGACTGCCTGAAGAATGATCGCGCGATGCGGCGTTCCATACCGCGGATGCAGCTCGCCAAGCCAGCTGAAGAGGAGCTTGTCCTGGGCCATCGCATAGTAAACGCGCGGGCCGGTCAGAATGATGCCCGTTAGGCCACCAAACGTGGAGAAGATCACGATCGCCGACATGACGCCGGCTCCGCCCGAGCCGAGCAGCGCATCGGCGAGATCAGCCGCGACGCGAGTGGAGCTGGCCACCTTATCGAGCGGCAGGACATAGAGGTACACGGCGTTCATCGCCATGTAGGCAGCCGTCACTGCGAGCGTGCCGATGATGAGCGCATGCGGAATTGTCTTGGCCGGGTCGACGGTTTCCTCGGAGCTGTACGTGACCATGTGCCAGCCGCCGTAGGTAAAGAGTCCCGCGACCATCGCGCGCAGGAACCCACCTAACGTTTCTCCCTGTGCTGTCGCGGAGCCAACGAAGTGCTGCTCGACGCGGCCGCCCAGCAGGAATCCAATGAACACGATTAGCAGAACCGCGAGAACCTTTCCTGCCGTGAACAGCGTCTGCAGTCGCGCTCCATGCTGAACGCCGACGTAGTTCACGACTGAGAGAACGAGAATCACGCCGATTGCAACAATTCTGCCGCCCGCGGTGCCTAGCGGGACGAAGAAACCCACATAACGAGCAAAGACTGTCGCGATTGCGGCGATGATGCCTGAGTGCATCGTGAGCAGCATCGCCCAGCCCCAGAGGAAGCCGAGCGCCGGATGAAATGCTTCGCTGAGATACACGTACACGCCACCGGTTCGCGTGAACGTGGACGCCAGCTCGGCGCACACGAGCGATCCGATGAGCGTTAGGGCTCCGGCGAAAAGCCAGACGAGCAGCACGGCCTGCACAGAGTGAACCTGCGTCGTGACTTCCGACGGCTGCACGAAAATCGATGCGCCGATGATTGTACCTACGACGAGTGCGGTCGCGTGTGGAAGGCGCATCGCGCGTCGCAGGCTCGTCATCATTCGATCGTGCCTAGAGGTCGTACTGACGTGTGACGCCTGGCTGACGCATTGGAATAACCATATTCGCCGTCAAAAGTGCATTGAAAACATGCAGGTGATATCAAACTTTGCCGCGGATTTACGCAGATTGACGCGAATTATTCGTTATGCAGACGGACGATAATACGGGCGACTTAATTCATGGCAGACTTACGAACCGAATTCTCAGGTCCTTCTTTGACGTGTACAACGAGCTCGGAACAGGATTTCTTGAGACCGTCTACCGAGCTGCCCTCGCTCGCGCATTGCGAGACGCGGGACTCCAAGTGGTCGTCGATTGGCCAATTGAGGTGCACTTTCGTGGCGAGATTGTTGGTCGCTTTCAGGGTGACGTCGTAGTTGAGAACCAAGTCATTCTCGAGCTAAAGGCAATCCGCACTATTTTGCCTGAGCACCATGCTCAGCTAATCAACTACTTACGCGCAACGCGTCTGGAAGTGGGCCTGCTTCTCAACTTCGGCAAGAGCCCTGAATTCAAGCGCTGTGCTTACTCAAACACAAAGAAGAGAACGATCTTTCCGCGTTGATCCGCGAAATCCGCGGCAAAAACTAGCTGCTTGCGCGGAGAGCGCGTCCAGTGTGTTTGTCAGTGCGCTGGCCGTCGCGAAGCTGGATCGCGCCGTTGAGCACCACGCAAGCGATCCCTTCGGGATACTGGAACGGCTGATCGAAGGTCGCGCGATCGA
>CBQVAZ010000356.1:0-4439 GCA_967720205.1 uncultured Gemmatimonadaceae bacterium
AATCGGCGGCGGTGCTTCTGGCGCGCTACGGGCATATCGATGCGATACCTAACGAGGAGCGGCAGTGGCAGGTACAGGTGCGCGGCGCGGCCGCGTTAGGGCTGAGCCTGCGCGAGCATCGCGACGAAGCGATGCTCTACCGTCACCTGGCTACACTTCGCACGGACGTGCCAATACTCGAGGAAATCGAAGATCTCCAGTGGCTCGGCGCCCGTCGTCGTGAGCTCACCGATCTGTGTCGCGAGATCGGCGATGAGGGCTTTCTCGAGCAGGTACCGCGCTGGCGTGGAGAGCCGTTCAGTCCTTCGGCCGCCCCTGCCCCGGCGTCAGTACCACAGTAATGCGCCAGATGGCTGCACAGGTGGAACGCGTGAGGAGGTCCTGCAATGACCGTTCACTGCATGACGAGCGCCACTCACTTATCTGACGTTGCGCTGATCAAATACCTCGCAAATCCTCATAGCGTATAGATCGCCTTTCTTCCCCGGAGCTATGAAATGACGCTGAACCCGAAGACGCCGGCGATCGTAGCGCCGGTCAGCCGGCAATTGAGCGTCGCTGATCTCGATCGCAGCATGGCGTTCTATCGTGACACCCTCGGGTTTGACGTTAGGCGAATCACGAATGGCGACGGCGTTCATGCATTGGCCGAGGCGCTGTCTGGGCCGGCGAAGATTCAGTTCACGAGCGAGGAAAGCGCCATCGACAGCACATTGGAGCGACGCCCGCGCGGATCGGCGATCATGTTTTTCGAAACGAACGATGTCGCCGCCATGCACGACGCCGTTCGCGCGCGCGGCGGGAAGCCGAGCGAGTTGGAGAAGGCCAACTGGATCAAGATGCGGGTTTTCGAGATCCGCGATCCGGACGGGCACACGCTCTGGTTCGCGCAGTCATTCCAGCAACCGGACGCGGTGCGGCCGGAGCCGATGCTCAAAGAAGCGCTCCCGGAACTGCCGCATTCGAACGTGAAGGCAGGGATCGCGCATTACCTCGACGTTCTGGGCTTCAAGATCAACTATGCGCGGGACGACTTCGGCGTTCTGTTCTGCGACGACGTAACCGTCTTGATCATTCCCCGGTCAGAGGCGCACAAAGGCATCGGATCGTGCTACGTCTACATCGACGATGCAGATGTGCTATACGCGGAGTTGCGCGCGAAGGGCGCGAACGTGCAGGGCGAGCCTGTGAGCCATCCCTGGGGACTGCGCGATTTTGCGGTGCTGGATCTCGAAGGCAACAAGATCACCTTTGGCCAACCGTTTGAATAATCATTCCCTCCACCCCAGAGCGTCGACCACGTCATGAGTAAAGAATCAGAACCGTTAAACGGTGCCTAACGCGCCGGCGTTAAGGTCGTCAACGGCGTGAAACAGTTTGCCGCTCTTGACGATCTTAACGCCCGCGAACTACGTCCCGTTTGACGTGTTGTTTTTCTTAACTCATGACGCCGTCGACGTGCTTCCTGAACGCGACACCGCAGATTTCTATTGCTTCGTCATCGTTAGGCCCGTAACCAGACCTTCCGTGTTGTGCGCGAAGCGAATGCCGTACACGCCATCGGTCGACTTGAGCTTCCCCTCGCCGACTATCGCTGACTTGTCGTAGCTCCCCACAACCGTGCCGTTGATCGCACACTCGACCTTATCGCCCTTAACCGAAACAGCGATCTCCTGAGTCACCGGCTCGCCCTGGCCAGCCGCCTTATGCACGGCGTCGCTTGCTTCGCCACGCCGACCGTTGACTTGGAATGGAGCGGGACCGAAACCGCGCACGATGAAATTCCCGTTGCCGTAGGCAGCGCAGTACAGGAAGCTCTGCGTTGCCGTACCAAGGTCGTTGCCACCGATCATGATGCCATACGGATGCGGGTGGTTGTTCAAGGACATGTACTTCGGCTCCTTGAACGTGGCCTTGACCGTGTAGTTGCCGCTCGCCTTGTTCGCCGGATTCCAGTAGGTCACTGCAGGACCCGTCGTGACGAGCAGCGCGTCCCCTTCCTTGGCGAGCTTGGAGCCGTTCAAGGTCTGTCCCGCTGCTTCTTCGTTTGGATCGATCTTCCCCATCCAACCCGCCACGGAAATGCCACCTCCGGCGACAGCCTTGGCGGCGTCTTGCGCATGTGTGACGCTTGCCGCAAAGGCAAGCATAACGGCTATTCCAGACAGTCCGAACTGGCGACGCATTGGTAACTCCTCGGCCGATTTATTGGTTGTTGGTTGGCCTTAACTCATACTCCCAAGACCCGTTTACGGCTACCAGTCCCGTTTCGCTCAACGCTCCGTGCCCAGCTCTATGACGCCATGAACGACGCCAATAGTCTGGACGCGCTCTTTCAGGCCGCCGTCGCTGGCATCGACTCGGGCGACGTCACGACAGTCGAGCGCCTAACGAGGGAGCACCCCAGGCTCGTGCGCGAGCGGCTCAAGTCCCCCGGGGCCTGGCTGCGTGACAAGGTCGGCGGCGCGCTGAATGGCTTCTTCGAGAAGCCATACCTCCTCTGGTTCGTCGCCGAGGATCCGGTTCGCAACGACACTCTCCCGGCGAACATTTCCAAGGTAGCCGCCTCTATTATAGATGCGGCCAGGCGCGAGGGAGTCGGCTCGCTGCAGGAACAGCTCGACTACGCGCTGAAGCTGGTCGCGTGGTCCTGGGTCGCCAATCGCTGCGGCGTGCAACTCCAGCTCATCGATGTTTTGGTCGATGCGGGCGCCGCTACGGACGGTGCGCCTGACAGCGCGCTCGTGAACGGACACGCAGCCGCCGCCGAGCATCTCGTGCAGCGCGGAGCAAAGCTCACACTGGCGACGGCGCTCTGCATCGGCCGCTGGCAGGATGTTCCAGCGCTCGCCGAGAATACGAGTCAGCGCGACAAGCAGACCGCTCTCACGCTCGCTGCGCTCAATGGCAAGGCCGATGGGCTCGTTAGGCTGATTCCACTTGGGGTCGACGTCAGTGCGCCGAGCAAGGATCTCTATGCACACGCCACGCCACTGCACCACGCCGTCAGCTCCGGCTCGCTCGATGCGGTGCGAGCGCTGGTGGAAGCCGGCGCCGACCTCGAGGCCAAGGACAAGGTTCATCGGGCCACGCCGCTCGGTTGGGCCGAGCACTTCGTGGGCGAGGAGCACTCGTATGATCCGCCGCGCCAGTACGTGGAAATCGGCGCCTACCTGCGAGGCAAGGTGAATGAGCGCGCCTAACGTGTGTCTCAACTGCGGGACCCAGCTGGCCGGGCCATACTGTGCCCAGTGCGGTCAGCACGAGGTCGATCCCGACCTAACGCTGCGTGAATTCCTCGGAGAAACCACACAGGAGCTCGCGCACTGGGAAGGCAAAGTCCCCCAGACGCTCAAGACGCTGTTCCTCGAACCCGGACGGCTCACGCTCGATTTCTTCGCCGGCCGTCGCGCGCGCTGGCTGACACCGCTTCGACTCTATCTGATCTGCAGCGTCGCTTACTTCCTGAGTGTTGCGTTAGCAGAAAGAGTCTCGCACCGCATCGGTAGACAGCTCGACGATATGACCATAAGGAATTCCGACGGCAGCAAATCCCTCAGGCCGGACGCACGCCAGCAGATCGCCGAAGGATTGCCAGCTCGCTTCTTCGGCATCGAGAAGGTGGAACACGCCCTCGTTAACGGTGAGAAGTTCCAGCGTGCGAGCGACACCGCGTATTCGAAGTCCATCTTCGTTTTGCTTCCGTTCTTTGCGCTGCTGACGAACGTGGCGTGGCGGCGACGGATGCCGCGCTATCCCTCTCACCTCTATTTCGCTCTGCACATCTACGCCGCCTGGTTCGGCGCCTTTGCCATCACAACCCTCGCAACATTCTTCGCCAGCTCGACCACCGCGCTCGTAATCTCCGGAACCGTTGCGATGGTGTACGGCATCGTCTACGCGCTGCTAGCTTTGAAGCGCGTGTTTGGCGACTCCTGGCTGAGAACGATCTTGAAGTCGGCGTTTGTTGCCAGCGCGTATCTCGTGGGCGTCTTCGGCGTGAGCGTCCTCGTATTGGCTGTAGCCCTCGCGTCGGTCTAGACCAGCCTCTTTCCCGCGATGCAAGACCTAACGTCAGGCCCCATCACACGCCATCTGCTCAAGACGACGAGCTTCATGCTCGTCACCATGGTCTTTCAGACGCTGTACTTCCTCGTCGACCTTTATTGGGTCGGCAGGCTCGGCACCTCTGCGGTCGCGGCAGTTGGCATCGCGGGAAACCTGAGCTTTCTCGTGCTCGCCCTGACGCAGATGCTCGGCGTCGGCACGACGACCGTTGTGTCGCACGCCGCTGGTCGGAAGGACCATGACGCTGCACTGCTCATGTTCAACCAGTCGCAGGTGTTGTCGATGCTGGTTGGATTGATGGTGCTGATCGTCGGGCTCGCGACGCGGACTGGGTACGCAAATGCGCAGAGCGCTGATGCTGAGACGGCGCG
>CBQVAZ010000357.1:0-4402 GCA_967720205.1 uncultured Gemmatimonadaceae bacterium
CCTCCGCCTGGCGGAACACCCGCAGCAAGTTTTCGCCGGCGAGCTTGCGCAGATCAGCATCGCGCCAGCCACGCCTAACGAGCTCGGCGAAGAGCGCTGGGTACTTGGACACGTCTTCGAGCCCCTGCACCAAGTCCTGGTCCGCCTCAGCGCCATAGAAATCGGCGCCGATGCCCACGTGGTCGATCCCAGCGACTTTGCGGATATGCTCGATGTGGTCCGCGATGTCTTTTATCGTGGCGCGCGGTGCGGGACCCTTCTCCGCCACGTACTCCCTGCCCAAGCGCTGCCTTTGGCTATCTGACGTCGCGCGCGTGAGTCGCGGAAATAGTTCGTCGGCCCAACGGCGCGCTGGCTCCGAGACAAAGTCCGGTATGAAGGCAACCATCACCACGCCACCATTCTGCGGCATGCGTCGCAGGATCGAGTCGGGAACGTTGCGCACGTGGTCCGTCACCGCCCTGGCAGAGGAATGCGAGAAAATCACCGGCGCCTCGACGGTCGAGAGTACGTCGCTCATCGTGGCGGGCGAGACGTGCGAGATGTCGACCAGCATGCCGAGTCGATTCATTTCGCGAACCACTTCGCGGCCGAACGGCGAGAGCCCGCCGTGGCGCGCTGTGTCCGTGGCAGCGTCGGCCCAATCGTTTGTGTTGAAATGCGTGAGCGTCATGTAGCGCACGCCCAGGTCATAGTAGGCGCGCAACGCACCTAACGAGTTGGCGATTGTGTGCCCGCCTTCGATTCCAAGAAGCGAGGCGATGCGGCCGCGTGCTATTTGACGCCGGATATCGGCCACGCTCGTGGCGAAGCCCAGGTCTTTCGGATACTTCGCAATGAGACGTCGCGCGATGTCGATCTGCTCGAGCTGCGCCCGCATGGCGTCGAGCGCGCTCAGGCCGCTCGGTACATACACTGACCAGAACTGTGTGCCAACCATGCCCTCGCGCAGTCTGGGAATGTCCGTGTCGAAACGAGCTCGCTTGGAGATGTCATACGACTCGACGTCTCGAGGCGGAGTCCCCTTCTCGCGAATTACCCAGGGCAGATCGTTGTGCGTGTCGACGATCGGAGTTGTCCGAAGGATCGCCTTCGCGCGGCGCAGAGCGGCGTCGTCGGATTGGGCGCCGGCGCTTGCGACGGCCAGCGCAGTCAGCACAAAGATGGCGCGAGCGCGCATCGCAGGTTTTCTCGTCATGCCCAGCTCCAATGCATGAGTGGCTTTGCCGAAAGATAGGGACATGCCGTGCGGTGACTCGGCGCGGACCACATGTTATTCGCAGCAGCGAATCAACTGACTGAGCGCGGAGTGGCCCATGCCCGGCACGAATTATCGCTACGCTTTACTCCTCACTGCCACGTTATCCCTCGTTGCCGTTTCGGCCACGGCGCAGCGTGATAGCGCGCGTACCGCCGAATGGGATGTCACGCTCGCCCGAGGTCAAACGCGGGACATCGACTTCACGACGAGCGAAGGGACGTGGATGTCCGCGGACCTCTCACCTGATGGCCAATCAATCCTGTTCGACCTCCTCGGCCACGTTTATCGCGTGAGCGTCAGTGGAGGCGAAGCTCAGAACCTCACGCAGAACAGCGGAGTCGCCATCAACTACCAACCGCGCTGGTCGCCAGACGGGCGTCTGATCGCGTTCGTGTCGGACCGCCGGGGACAAAACAACTTGTGGATCATGAACGCGGACGGGAGCAATCCGCGCGCCGTGTTCACGAATCGCGATGTGCGCGTGTACGAGCCGGTGTGGACGCGCGACGGCCAGTACTTAATCGTTAGGCGGGAGTTCACCGGACGCGCGGCACCGGGGCAAGGCGGCGGTAACGGACTCTGGATGTATCACAAGGATGGCGGCGAAGGGACTGAGCTGGTCGGCAACCAGGTTCGCAGAGCCGAGTGGCCGACTGTCTCGCACGATGACCGCTACCTGTATTTCCACGCCGCTGCGGGCGGCAACGACGTCGATGTCGTATCAGGCGGGCTGCAGCTGCGGCGCTTCGAATTCAAGACGGGCCAGATCGTCGACATCACAGCAGGCGAAGCGCAGGGTGCTGCCGCTGGCCGAATTTCGAGCGGCGGCGCCGCCGCACCCGAGGCCTCGCCCGACGGACGCTGGATCGCGTTCGCTCGGCCGATTCCCGACGGCACGATCTCCTACAAGGGCCACCGGTATGGACCGCGCACAGCGCTATGGCTGATGGATCTGCGCAGTGGCGCCGAGCGGCTGTTGATGGATCCCATCGAGAACATGGTGGAATCCGGATCCAAGGCGTTAGGCGTGCTGCCGCGCTACAAGTGGACGTCGGACGGCCGCGGCCTCGTGATCACTCAGGGAGGCAAGCTGCGCCGCGTCGACGTCGCGACTGGAGCTGTCACGACAATTCCGTTCACGGCGCGCGTACATCGCACGATCTCGGAGATGGCGTATCGGCCGTTTCGCATCAACGATGACTCGATCAACGCCAAGTTCATCCGCTGGGCGACTGCATCTCCGGACGGGAAGCGGCTCGCCTTTCAGGCAGTCGGCCGCGTATGGGTCATGGATCTGCCTAACGGCGCGCCGAGGCGCGTCACGTCGGGGAGTCCCGAGGCCTTGGAGTATTCGCCGGCGTGGTCGCGCGATGGGCATACGCTGGCGTTCACCACGTGGGATGACACGGCGCGCGGACATGTTTGGAAAGCCGATGTCGTGCCAGGTGCGCGTAGCGGTGGATCCGTAGTGCGTCTCACGACGGAAGCCGCCGAGTACATCCATCCTGTGTGGAGCCCGGATGGCCTGTCCGTTGTCGTCGCGCGCGGAGCAGGTGCGACGCTGCAAGGCCGCACGATCATGCATAACGTGGCATGGGACGTGGTGCGAATTCCCGCGGCTGGAGGGG
Source organism: uncultured Gemmatimonadaceae bacterium (assembly GCA_967720205.1). Taxonomy (GTDB): domain Bacteria; phylum Gemmatimonadota; class Gemmatimonadetes; order Gemmatimonadales; family Gemmatimonadaceae; genus DASYRX01. The sequence goes on from CBQVAZ010000357.1 coordinate 2,890, forward strand.
CAGGGGGAGGGGGAGTCGCGACGGTGGTCGCGACGGCGAATCGACCGTCGGGCCAGAGTCCAACCGGTAACGCGCGCCGGCAGATCATGCGGCCCTCGTTCGGTCCAGAGGGTCGCGTCTTCTATCCGGAAGAACGCACGCAACGCGGCGCGGGAGCGAATCAGGAGGGGTTCACTGCACTGGTCTCGGTAAAACCGGATGGGAGCGATGAACGTGTGCACGTCACACTGCCTTACGCGGACGAAGTCGTTCCTTCGCCGGACGGAAAGTGGGTCGCCTTTCAGGAAGGGGACAACGTCTTCCTCACTCCGCTCGCGTATGAAGGCACTGGAAGTGAGCCGCTACGCGTGGACAAGAGGCGCGGCCGCTTTCCCGTCACGCAGCTCTCGCTCGAAGGGGGCGACTTCCCACGTTGGCGCGACAGCCTAACGATCGAATACGGCAGCGGCAATCAGTACTTCACGTACCACGTGGACACAAAGAAAACGGATACGGTCACTTTACGCGTCAAGATCCCGCGGCCGGTGCCGAACGGCAAAGTCGCGCTCACGAACGCGCGCATCGTGACGCTGGAAAATCGCCGAGTGGTAGACAACGGTACCGTCGTCGTCTCCGGCAGTCGCATAACGTGCGTCGGCACGTGCGAGACAACTGGCGCGCGCGTGATCGACGCCGCCGGCAAGACGATCATCCCCGGCTTCATCGACATGCACTCGCATCACTATCGCGAGCACCGCGGGCTGCGACCCAAGCACGACTACGAAACGAGCATCTACCTCGCGTACGGTGTGACGACGTCGCTCGACAACTCCATGTGGTCGCAGAACATCTTCCCGACGGCAGAGCTCATCGAAGCCGGCGAGATCATCGGACCTCGCACGTTCAGCACCGGCGACCCGCTCTATCGTGGTGACGCCGCGCGCAACAACGACATAACGAGTTACGACGTTGCCGAGCAGAATGTGAATCGGCTCGTGAACTGGGGCGCCGTCTCGATCAAGCAGTACATGCAGCCACGTCGCGATCAGCGCCAATGGATCTCGCACGCCGCGCGCAAACGTGGGGCAATGGTCACCGCAGAGGGCGGCGATCTGCTCTACAACCTCTCGATGATCATGGACGGTCAGACCGGATGGGAGCATCCGATCGGCCACGTCCCGCTCTATGCTGACGCGACGAAGTTCTTCGGGATGGCGAAGGCGACGTATTCGCCAACGCTCGTCGTCGGCGGTCCTGGTCCGTGGAACATCGAGTACTGGTTCCAGGAGTCCGATCTCTGGAAGGACGCGAAGCAGCAGCGCTGGTTTCCGTGGCGCATGCTCGTGCCGCACACGCGCGTGCGTACGCTGCGGCCGATCACGGACTACTCGTATCCGCTGATCGCGCAGGCGATGGCCGACGTGATCGCGGCCGGCGGATACGGCGCGATCGGGTCGCACGGCGAGCACCATGGCCTGGCCGCGCAATGGGAGGTGTGGATGGGAGCGTCCGCGTTAGGCAACCACGGCGCGCT
>CBQVAZ010000358.1:0-4396 GCA_967720205.1 uncultured Gemmatimonadaceae bacterium
CAACGGCAGGATCGCCTCGGCTTCCGGATCGCCGAAGCGGCAGTTGAACTCCACGACTTTGGGACCGTCCGTCGTGAGCATGAGCCCGGCGTACAGAAGCCCCGTAAAGGCAGCGCTGCGCTCACGTAACGCAGCCAACGTCGGCGCGAAGACAGTTCGCTCGACGCGCTCGACAACATCGCGTCCGGCGAGGCTCACCGGCGCGTACGCGCCCATCCCACCTGTATTCGGACCGTTGTCTCCCTCACCAAGGCGCTTGTGGTCCTGCGCGGCAAGCATGGTGACGAAGCGCTCGCCGTCCGTGAGCGCAAAGATCGATAGCTCTTCGCCCTCCATGAACTCTTCCACGAGGATCTCAGCGCCGGCGTCTCCGTGAACGCGCGTCGAGAGCATGGACTCGATCGCTCCATCGGCCTCGTCGAGCGTCGAGCAGACGACAACGCCTTTGCCAGCGGCCAGTCCAGAGGCCTTGATGACAAGCGGAGCACCTAACGCGCGCGCCGCCCGCTTGGCGCTCTCGACGTCGCCGTGCCACGACGCATGCGCGGTCGGTACGCCAGCCTCGAGCATCAGCTCTTTGGCGAAACGCTTGGACGATTCGATCTGCGCGGCGTGCTGCGTCGGGCCGAAGACCGCCAACTTTTCGCGCTGGAAAACATCTACGATGCCCGCCGCAAGCGGAGCCTCTGGCCCGATGATCGTGACGTCGATGCGCTCATTGCGTGCAAGCGCGGCCAGGCCAGCGAGATCGTTCGCTTTGACCGGAACACAGCGCGCCCGTTCCAACGCGGCGATGCCCGGATTCCCAGGGGCTGCAAAAAGAGAGGTCGTCGAGTCTTCGCGCGTGAGCTTCCATGCAAGGGCATGCTCACGCGCGCCGCTCCCGACGACCAGCACCTTCATCGAGAAGGCCTAACTAGTGAACTCCGGCGTCCCTGGTGCACTCGCGGCGTTTAGGACTCGGACGCGGGCTTGTCGGTGCTCTTCCCGTCTTCCGGTGTTCGGAACGCTGAGCTGAATGCGTCTCGCGCCCGACCGACAACGCCGGCCAGCGCGTCGAAGGCGCCTTTTGCCTGATCGCGATAGTAGACCGCGGCGTCGGTTACGTCTTCCGCGAGCCCCGGCTGTGCCGCGTCGCCGCGACGACGATAGTCACCGTTGAGGATCTTCTCGTACTCACCCGAGTCAATCCAGCGCTTCATCTCAGCCGCGCGCACCGTGCCGAACGGATGCGTGCGGAAGGCCGTGTTGATTACCTGCCAGACGCGATCGGCGAGGTCGCCGCCGGTTTCGTACTCACCGGCCTGCTCGATGAACGCATCGGTGCTGATTGTGTCGTCGCCTGCGCCGCCGCCCGCGAGCTTGAGGAACGTGCTCATTACGGCCTGCGGATTTTGCGTGGCGAGCAAGCCTGCGCGGTCTGAGGAAAGCTCGGCCTTGCGGTACCACTCCAGCAGCGCAAGCTGGAACGGCAAGAGCGCGACGCCCGCGAGGAAGGGGAGGTTGTTGAGGCCAATCGTTAGGATGATGATCGCGATCGTCGTGTACGTCGTGTGGCCGCTCATGATGTGGCCCAACTCGTGACCCATGATGTTGCGTTGTTCATCCTTGTCCAGCAGCGCCAGCATCCCTGAGTTGAGCACGATGAACGGCTTGTCGAAGCCGACGGCGGCCGCATTCACCAACGGCGTTTGCGAGACGTACAGGTGTGGCTCCTCGCGCCAGTCGAGCGTGTCGCAGACCTCCTGATAGAGCGCGTAGAGCTTCGGCCGCTGCGTTGGGCCGACGCGCACCGCGTTCGCCAGGAAGAGCTGTCGCACTCCCTTTTCGCCGAAGAAGCCGGCGACCTTGCGGACGACCTCATCAAAACCGGGCAGGGAACGGAGCGAGTTCAAGGCCGCGCGATCTGCGGGATGTTCCCAGGCGGCGGAGGCGATGTCGGTGAGTTTGACTGGCATACGAGGTCAGAGGTCAGAGGTCTGAGGTCAGAGCAAGCGTTAGTCGGAGGTCTGTACTACGTGCCGAAGGCGGAGCGGTGTCACGTTGAAACCACCTCTGGCCTCTGACCTCTGACCTCTGACCTAAACGCTTGTTCCAGATCATTGAGCAGATCATTCACGTCCTCCACTCCCACGGAGAACCGAATCAGCCCGTCGGTTATTCCAATCGCCTGTCTTCGCTCGAGCGCCACCGACGCATGCGTCATCGTCGCCGGATGGCAGACGAGGCTTTCGACACCGCCTAACGACTCGGCGAGGGTGAACACGCGCAGGCGCTGGAGGATCTTCGCGGCGCGGTCCCGCGAACCGACTTCTACCGAGATCATGCCGCCGAAGCCGCTCATCTGCCGTTTTGCGAGCTCGTGTTGCGGGTGCGACGGGAGGCCTGGGTAGATCACCTGATCCTCGCCAAGCATTTCGGCGAGATATTGTGCGACGCGCCGGCCGTTCGCGTCGTGAGCGGCCATGCGCAGATGCAGTGTCTTCGTGCCGCGCAGTGCCAGCCAGGAGTCGAACGGTCCAGGCACGGCGCCGGCGGCGTTCAAAATGAATTGCAAGCGATCGGCGAGTGCTTGATCCTGGACCACTGCGATGCCGCCGATCATGTCGCTGTGCCCGTTCAGGTACTTGGTTGAGGAGTGGTAGACGATGTGGGCGCCATACTCGAAGGGCCTTTGGAAGATCGGCGTCGCGAAGGTGTTATCGACGATCAGCATCACGCCTCGCCGGCTCGACAATTCACCGGCCGCGGTGAGGTCCGTCAGCCGCATCATCGGATTCGTGGGCGTTTCGAGTATGACCGCCTTCGTTTCAGGGCGGATCGCGTCTTCAATCGCGTCCGTATCTCGCGGATCCACGTACGAGAACTTGAGGCCGTAGCAGCTCAGAATCCGATCGAACAGCCGTGGGGTACCGCCGTACATATTCTCGGCGCAGACAAAGTGATCGCCGAGTTGGAAAAGCTTCATGATTGAATCGAGACAACCCATCCCGCTGGCGAATGCGAAGCCGTGAGTGCCCCCTTCGAGGGCTGCCACGTTGCGCTCCAGCGCTTCTCTCGTCGGATTTCTGCCGCGAGCGTATTCGTAACCTTTGTTCTGGCCTAGGCCTTCCTGAGCGTAGGTCGACGTCAGGTAGACCGGGGTCATGATCGCGCCCGTGGCAGCGTCAGGTCGCTGGCCTGCGTGCACTGCGCGGGTCGCTAGACCGGCATCCAGATCTTCATCAAAAACACGCGTCATGCTGCCGCTCAGATGTCGAAGCTTGAACTACAACTTAGCCTAACCGCTCCGTCGCGCGCATGACCGTCGTTCAGACTGTCACCCCGTCGAAGCCGCAGCGCGCTCCGCGGCCAAATGCAGGCTACGTGCTCATCGTGGACGATGAGCCGCAGCTTCGGCGTGTGCTCAGCCGTTTGATGCTGAGTGACGGTTTCGAAGTAGACGAAGCGACCAATGGCAAAGAGGCGCTCGCGGCGCTTCAGCGCCGGCCGGCGACGCTAGTCTTGAGTGATCTGTACATGCCGGAGCTGGACGGGATGGAGCTCCTCAAGGAGACGCGCGCACGCCACCCCGATACAGCGGTGATCATGATTACCGCCGTCACCGACGTGAGCACCGCGGTGCACTGCCTGAGTCTCGGCGCGATGGACTACATCACCAAGCCCTTCCATCTCGAGGAAGTCCGCGCGCGCGTTAGGCAGGCATTGGAGCGGCGACGTCTGCTGCTGGAGAACAAAGACTATCAGGAGCGTCTCGAGGAACGCGTCGCACAGCAGGCGCACCGCCTGGAACAGCTCTTCCTCGCAAGCGTGCAATCACTCGCCGACGCGCTCGAAGTCAAAGACAAGTACACGCACGGTCACTCGATGCGCGTGGCGATGTATTCAGTCGCGATCGCTCAACGGCTCGGCCTTGAAGACGCGATTCAGGACATCGAGCTCGGCGGCCGAGTACACGACATCGGCAAGATCGGCGTGCAAGAGGCAGTACTCAACAAAGCCGGCCCGCTCACGGACGACGAGTACAAGCATGTCATGACGCATCCGATGGTCGGCTGGCGCATACTTCAGCCGCTGCTGCGTGAGATGCCGCGCGCGCTGAACATCGTTAGGTCGCACCACGAGCGCTTCGATGGTCGCGGAATCCCCGATGGTCTCGCAGGCGAGCAGATCCCGATCGAAGCGCGCATCGCCGCCGTCGCCGATACGTTCGACGCGATGACGAGCGCGCGGCCCTATCGCCCAGGCCTCGCAATCGAGGCCGCGCTCACCGAGATCAAGCGTTGCTCAGGGACGCAACTCTGCCCCCAAGTGGCAGCGGCGTTTCTCGCACTCGTCGAAGAAGGAAAGCTGAACGAGATCATGACCGAGCAGCGCTGACGCGCTCGTGACCGAA
>CBQVAZ010000359.1:0-4385 GCA_967720205.1 uncultured Gemmatimonadaceae bacterium
CCGAACCGGGAGGCGGGAGTTACATCGCACAGCGCATGCTGGCGGCGAAGAGCGAGAAGGACGCCGTGTACGGCACGCTGCTCTTCAACGTTATGCACTACGCACTGCGCCCGTGGCCGTGGATCATCGTGGCGCTCGCGTCGACGCTGATCTTTCCGCAATTGAGCGACATCGCCAGGACGTATCCGCAGGTCGATCCGGCCTTGATCGGCCACGACATGGCCTACCCGGCGATGCTCAAGTTCCTGCCGGCGGGATTCCTCGGAGCGATGGTGGCCGGTATTCTCGCGTCATATCGCTCGACGATCGAGACGCACCTTAACTGGGGGACGTCGTACCTCGTGCACGACTTCTACCGCCGCTTCGTCAACGCCAGCGCGAGCGAACGGCACTACGTGTTCGTCGCACGCATAACGACGGCTCTCCTGATGATCAGCGCGGCGGCGCTGACGTTCGTGCTGACGACCGCTAGCGAGTCCTTCAACCTGATTCTATCGATCGGCGCTGGAACGGGACTGATCTACATCCTGCGCTGGTTCTGGTGGCGCATCAACGCGTGGAGCGAGATCGCGGCCATGATCGGCTCCTTCGTTATCGCCTTTGGGTTTTTCATCGCGCGCAAGATGGGCTATGCCGTTGCGTCGCACGTGTCGCTCATCATGACAGTTGCGGCCACAACAGTCATATGGCTGATCGTGACGTACGTGGCGCGACCCACCGACCCGGCGACACTACGTTCGTTCTACGCCCTCGTGCGGCCAGCCGGACCGGGTTGGAAAGCGATTCGCGAGCAGAGCAAGCTGGAACCCTCGCCCGATTCGCTCACGACATCGTTGTTAGGCTGGATCGCGGGATGTTTCTTCGTTTACGCGGGCCTGTTCGGCACGGGAAGCTTCATTTACGGACGCACGACGGCCGGTTTCCTCTGGCTCGGCGTCTTCGTCCTGGCCGGCATCTCGCTTCTGGTTCTCATCCCGCGGTTGTGGAAGCGTGAAGCCGCTGTCGACTGAGCAACGCACACGTCTAACGAACATATTGCGTCAGTAGGGCCAATCTTTTGCGCCGGTTTGGAATCATGAGACGAGCCATCAACTCTGCAATGCTCGCCGTTCTCTGTCTGTCGGCGACTCTTCCTGCTCAGCGCCCTGCAGCGCGGGCCGTACCTAACGAATCACTGATCGCCGCCATCGAGGCGAAACGCGATGCATACGGCGCCATCGCGCATCGCATCTGGGAGTTCGCCGAAGTCGGGTACCAGGAGCAGCGAAGCAGTGCGTTGCTGCAGGAGCAGCTGCGCACGGCGGGATTTAGTGTCGAGGCAGGAGTCGCGGAGATTCCGACGGCGTTCGTTGCGACCTTCGGGAGCGGGAAGCCAGTCATTGGCATCGTGGGTGAGTTTGACGCGTTGCCTGGTTTGTCGCAGGCCGCGGTCCCCGAGCGCAAAGCGATTCTGGACGGCGGCGCGGGTCACGGCTGCGGCCATCATCTCTTCGGCACGGCGAGTGTGGCTGCAGCCATCGCTGTCAAAGAATGGATGCAAGTCAATTCAGTGAAGGGGACGCTCAAGTTCTTCGGCACACCCGCCGAGGAAGGCGGCGCTGGGAAGGTGTTCATGTTGCGCGCCGGATTGTTCAGCGATGTGGATGCCGTCGTCGCGTGGCACCCGGGCGATGAGAACAGCGCTACAATGGGCAGCACGCTCGCCAACATCTCGGCGAAGTTCCGTTTCCGTGGAACGGCAGCCCATGCCGCCGCCGCTCCGGATCGGGGCCGTTCCGCGCTCGACGGCGTGGAAGCAATGGACGCCATGGTGAATCTCATGCGCGAGCACATTCCGTCGGATGCGCGCATCCACTATGTCATCACGAACGGCGGTCGTGCGCCTAACGTGGTTCCCGACTTCGCCGAGGTGTATTACGTGGCGCGACACAACGACATGCGTGTCCTGGAGGGGATCTGGGAGCGCATCGTCAACGCCGCTCGCGGCGCTGCCCTGGGCACCGATACCAAGATGGACTTCGAGCTGGTGGGTGCAGTCTACAACGTGCTCCCTAACGAGTATCTCGGTGGGATCATGCAGCGACAGCTGCAGCGCGTTGGTGGCGTCACATACTCGGCGTCGGAGCAGGCTTTCGCCGAAGCGCTGAGGCGCACAATGCCGCCGGGCGATATGCCCCCGCTGGGGAGCGAAGCAAAAGTGCAGGAACCATCGCGCACGGTCGTGAGCGCGTCCACCGACATGGGTGACGTAAGTTGGAACGTTCCGACTGTGCAGCTCAGCGCGGCCACGTTTGTCCCTGGTACACCCGGGCATTCATGGCAGGCGGTCGCGGCGGGAGGCATGACGATCGGGCCGAAGGGGATGATCGTTGCGGCCAAATCGATGGCACTGACGACAGCCGAGCTATTCGTGAACCCGGAGCATCTCGTCAAAGCGCGCGCCGAGTTCGTGCAGCGGCGCGGCGATCACACGTATCGCTCGCGGCTGGAGGGCATTAAGCCCGCTTTGGACTACCGGCGGTAGGCGCCGAAGCAGCCGCGCAACCGTTTATCGCAGGCACGTGTCTCCCTTATAGCGGAGCTATATATTGGACTCCACTACATAAGACTGCGACACCTACATGCCTGCCAGCGAGCTCAAGAAAGGAAGCGCCGAGTTTCTCATCCTGTCGCTGCTCGAGAAGCGCGCGCGCCACGGATACGAGATCTCCAAACTCATCGAATCGCGCTCCAAGGGTGCGCTTCGCTTCAACGTGGCCTCGCTCTATCCACTGCTCTACCGACTCGAGGAGCGCGGCTGGGTGCAGGCCAAGTGGGTCGAGAATCCGGGCCAGCGTCGCCGGCGCTACTATCGCCTCACGACAGACGGAAAGAAGGTGCTGCTCGCCGAGCAGCGCACGTGGGATGAATTCGTCCGCGCGGTGCGCCGCGTGATCGCCCCCGAATATGCGTGACTGGCGTCCACTAGTTAGGCAGCGACTTGCCGCGCTCGATCTGGATCCTACGAGCGAAGCCGACATCGTCGAAGAGCTCTGCGCCCACCTCGACGACCGCATGCGCGAGCTGACGGCGCAGGGCATGACTGCGGAAGCCGCCGAGGCGGCATTGCTCGCGGATGGATTGGATGACGAAGCACTCAGCGGCGCGCTCGCCAGCTACCGCAAACGACGGCGACCTGGAGTGCCGTTAGGTGCCGGCGAATCACGGCGCGGGCTGTTCAGCGGACTGCGTGCCGATACTCGCTACGCAGTCCGAGCGTTGCTCAAGCGCCCAGGCCTCATGACAATTGCGTTGCTCACACTCGCCATCGGTCTCGGTGTCAACGCGGCCATCTTCGGCTTTGTCAACGCGCTGCTTTTGCGTCCGCTTCCGTACGCGAATCCTGACGAGCTCGTGACGTTCTGGGGGACTGCTCCCGACAAAGGGCTGCCGGTCGTCAACTATCCCGACGCGTTGTACGCGTACTACCGTCAGCGGCTGCGCGCCGTGCGACCGATGGCGATGTACTCGGGGAGTGACTTCACGCTCAGTGGACGCGGTGAGGCCGAACGCGTGGATGGCGCATATCCGACCGTGGACTTCTTTCGAGTGCTCGGCGCGACAGCGCTCCTCGGACGCACGTTCCGCGAAGATGACCACATGAAGGGTCGCAACCAGGTTGCGGTGCTCAGCTACAGGCTCTGGCAGCGTCGCTTCGCCGGCGATACCACGATCATCGGGAAGAGCCTAACGCTGGACAATCAGCCGACGACGATCATTGGTGTCATGCGCCCGGGCTTCGAATTCCCAGGACGAGCGTCGCTGTGGGTTCCGCTCGTCATTGATCCGCAGTCACTCAACTGTTGGTGCTACGACGCCATCGGCCGGCTCACGCCGGGAGCGACGACAGAGTCGATGGCTCGCGAAATCGACGCGATCAACGGCGACTTTTGGGCGGAGCGCGAGGGGCGTCCGCGGACTCCCACACCTCCGCGCGATCGCAGTGGAACGATTGTGCGCGCGCTCGCGACGAATCTCGTCGGCGAGGTACAGAAGCCGCTGTTGCTGCTGCTCGCGGCGGCCGGCATCGTGCTCCTCATCGCCTGCGCCAATCTCGCCAACCTGCTGCTCGCCACCACGAGCGACCGGCGCCGCGAGATCGCGGTGCGTTGCTCGTTAGGTGCGAGTCCCAAGCGTATCGTGCGCCAATTGTTCATGGAGTGCGTGCTGCTCTGCGCTGGCGGCGCCGTACTAGGACTCGCACTGGCCACGCTCGTCGTGCGCGCAGGGAGCGCGTTCATGCTCGAGCGCGTTCCCTATATCCAGCACGTGGGCGTCGACGCGACGATGCTCGGCTTCACCGTGGCTATAGCGACGCTCACCTGCCTACTCGTCGGCGCGGTACC
>CBQVAZ010000360.1:0-4374 GCA_967720205.1 uncultured Gemmatimonadaceae bacterium
ACGACATGATCCTGCTCGGTGCACGCACCCTCGAAGGGCTCAACCGGGCTGTTGACCCCGTCCTCAGGCGCCTCGTCGACACGGGCCCCGCGCCGGCTGCTGTTCGGCCTAAGTACTCGCATGATGCGTCGTTAGGCGGCGCACCGTAAGATCAAAGGCTTTAACACGGAGGCCCGACCACTCCGCCCCGAGGACCGCGGAGAACTGCAAATGCTTGTTGGTAACTGCGTTCGCTACAGAGCCATCGAACCTGAGAGCGGTTGACTGAGCATCGTGGGCTTTCGCGAGACGTCTTGCCTCGGCTGCCTTCCCCTGGAGTGCGCTGGGTGTTCTAAACCGTATGTCGAGGCGCGTCATCTAATCGGAGCGTCCGCATTCAACTCTGAGGCAAAGTGAAGCGCTCCTTCGATCACCTCCGCCGCGAATGGGCTTTTGCGATTCGCTCGCTGCGTCGCCGCCCCGGTTTCACGGCCGTTGCTGCTCTCACCCTCGCGATCGGCATCGGCGCCAACACGTCGATTTTCTCCGTCGTGCGCGGCGTCCTGTTACGGCCGCTTCCCTACGCTCAGCCTGAAGGACTGATCGTCGTCAACAACGCGCCGAACGGACCGACGGGTCTGCCGGGGAACGTGTCGTACCCCGACCTCGCGGACATTCGCGACGGCAGCTCAGCCTTCGAATCGCTCGTGGGCTATGGCTCGACGAACTTCACGCTCACTGGTCGCGGCGATCCGGAGATGATCAGTGTGTCGCGCGTGACGGAAGGTCTCATGGCGACGTTTCGCGTCGCTCCTGTACTCGGCCGCGATATCCGACGTGATGAATTTGGTCAGAATGCCGCAACAGTAGTCGTGCTCAGCAACGCCATGTGGCGCGATCGCTTCGGCTCTGATCGCGACGTCATCGGAAAGTCGATCCAGCTCGACGGAGTCTCCTACGAAATCGTCGGCGTGGCGCCGAGCGGATTCGAGTTTCCGAGCGGCGTGAATGTGTGGGTGCCGCGGCGGCTGAACATGGCGGGTTGCGCCCGTGGCTGTCACACATTCAGCGCTATCGGACGTCTCGCGCCTAACGCGACAATCGCGAGTGCAAGCGCCGAGCTTGTGCGCCTTGGAGCCAATCTCAGGGCCGCATATCCACAAACAAATACCGACAAGCGCTTCATGGCGCGTGAGCTCAAGGAAGCCGTCGTCGGCGACGTAAAGCGCGGACTCTGGATCATGCTCGGCGCCGTCGCGCTTGTCCTGCTCATTGCGTGTGCCAACGTCGCCAACCTGCTCCTCGCGCGCGCGTCGTCACGCGAAGGTGAGACGGCGCTGAGATCCGCGTTAGGTGCTACCCGTGCCATGCTCGCGCGGCAGGTGTTCGCCGAGAGCGCCGTGCTCGCGCTGCTAGGCGGCGGGCTAGGCGTCGCCCTCGCTGCCGTTGGCGTGAAAGTCTTTCGGGTCTCAGCTGAGGGAACTATCCCGCGTGCGCAGCAGATTGCCATCGATCCGGTTGTGCTGTTGGCGACGCTCGGAAGCGTCGTCTTCGTGACGTTTGCCTTTGGACTGATTCCTGCGCTCACGCTTTCGCGGGCGACGCTCGCCGATAGCCTCTCGACGATTGGTCGCGGCGGATCCACGACGCTGCGTACGGTGCGATTCAGACGTGCATTGCTCGCCGGAGAAGTCGCGTTGTCGGCAGCGCTGCTGATCGGAGCAGGACTGCTGCTCAAAACCTTCGCGAAGATGTACGCCGTCGATGTCGGCTTCGAGAAACAACAGATCGCGCGCTTCAGTGTCGTATTGCCTGCAGCGTCGTATCCCGAGATCGAGCGTGTCGCGCAGTTTTACTCTCAGCTCGAATCGCGGATAGCGGAGCTGCCTGGCGTGGAGGCCGTGGGTACGATGTTCGGTGCGCCGCTTGCCAGGGGCAGAGCGTCCGCGACGGTGTTCGTACAGGGGCGTCCTGACCCGACGCCGGCCGACGAGACCGAAGGGGCTATTCGACCAATCACGCCCGGACTTCAGCGCACGTTGGGACTGCGTCTCGCGCGCGGGCGTCCGCTCACCGACGCCGACAACAGGCGCGATGCGGAACCGGTTGCGCTCGTTAACGAGGGTTTCGTTAGGCAGGTCTTCCCGAACCAGGATCCGATCGGGCAGCGCGTGCGCCTGTCACTCAGTGAGGGGTTTGGCAGTCCGTACTGGCGTATCGTCGGCGTCGTTCGCGACGTGCGTTTCGACGCGCTGACACGCGAGGCACGGGCCGACGTTTTCGTGCCGCACATACAGTACGGCCCGCGGTCCATGATAGTCCATGTGCGGACTTCGGTCGGCGCGCCACCGATGCAGAACACGCTGCGCGAGGCCGTACGCGCCGTCGACCCGAATATCCCGATCTACAACTTCGAGCTGATCGAAGACGTCGTGAGCAAGCAGGTCGCACCCACGCGGCTGTACTTGCTGCTCGTGGCCGGATTTGCGATCACGGCTGCGTTGCTGGCGGCCGTCGGGCTGTACGGCGTGATGAGCTTCGTCGTCGCGCAGCGCACGCGCGAGATCGGCATCCGCGTCGCGTTAGGTGCACAGCGCACGAGCGTCGCGTCGCTAGTCGTGCGCCAGGGGATGCAGCCAGTCGTGGTCGGCCTCGCCATTGGAATCCTGGGGGCTGCGCTGGCGGGACGCTTCATCGAAGCTGTCCTCTTCGGCGTGCAGCCGCGTGACCCGTTCGTCGTCGTGGGAGCGGCAGCGCTCATGATTCTAGTCGCGTTAGGTGCGGCCGCGATGCCGGCGCTACGCGCGAGCGGTATCGACCCCGCACGGGTGTTGCACGTGGAGTGAGCGGGGCGTAGTCTCTTGGGCCACGCGGTGCGGCGCTGAGCGCTGCTCCCAGTCGTTAGGGCTTGCTACCGTTAGGTACGACGGCGGGTCGCTGTCCCTTGAGCACGAACGGTGCTGTGACGGGATCGGCCGTTGTGACCGTCGCCTTGGACTTCGCAACCATTTTCTCCACCTCTTCCAGCAGGCGCGCGTTATTCGTGACGATGCCGTCCTTGATCGTGTGCACGATCCCTTTCGTGCGGTACATCTTGCCGTCCTTGTCCAGCGTCAGGTCACCGAAGCCGTACATGAACTTGAGGTTGTACGCGGGATTGCCGTCGACGATCGCGAGATCGGCCAGGTAGCCGGGCCTAACGAGCCCGAGCTTCTTCTCGCCCAGCGTCTGGGCGCTGTTGTACGTCGCGGCCTTGAGCACCTCGAGCGAATGCATTCCGGTCTCGCGCAGGAGCTGCAGCTCGCGGATGGATGAGAAGCCCGGCGTCGCCCAGATGTAGTTGTCGTCCGTGCCGTACGCGACGCGACCGCCGCGCTGATTGAACGCGAAGATCAGATCGCCCCAGAGACGGAACGCGTAATTCCAGTAATACTCGTCGTCACTCGTCCAGTCGTAGTGGAACGAGCCGTGAAACGCCGGGTTAGGCAGATTCCAGTTCCACAACGCCTGATGCGTGTACTTCTCGTGCCACGGAAGGCTCGACGCACGCAGAAAGTCGCGGTTCGCTTCATACACAACGCGCGTCGGCAGCATCGTCACGCCGCATTTCACAAGCGAATCCGCCACAGCGTTGAGCAGTCGCTCGCGATCAGTCTCTAGCCAAACCTTGCCCGCATAACGAAAGCGATGATTCTCGTTCGAGAAGCTGTACTCTCTCCCAAAATCCTGCGTCGTACGCGGCAGCGCCGACTCGGCGTACGCATAGTGGTGCTCGATCATCGTGACGCCGAGGCAGGCCGCTTTGACTGCGTTCACAACGGCGATCGTCGACGGCGGAATGTGAAAGGACGTGATCATGCCGTACTTCTTCGCCTCTTGCGCGACTGCACCGACGAGTGCCGCGCTCCAGCCGATCGCGTCCATGCTGATCACACGGATTCCGCTGTCGGCCATTGCCTTCATGATCTCGGGCACCTTCGCCGGATCGTCGCGCTCGAGTGGTTTCGCGGTCGTGCCGGCGGCCCAGCCGACGAGCGGGAACATACGCGGCGCCAAAATCTCGTTCGCCTTGCTGCGGCGCGCCTCACGCATCGCTTGCGCGTAGCCGCGATCGGCCGCGTCCACTATTGTCGTCACGCCGTGCGCGAGCTTGAGATAGTAGATGTACTCCATCTCCATCGGCTCGTTACGGATGTGCGTGTGCAGGTCGATCATCCCGGGGACGACGTACATCCCGGTCGCGTCGATCACGCGATCACCCGTTAGGCGTTGCCCGTCACCGCGTCGCTCGGCGGCGACGGGATCGAAGGGAACCATTTGCGTGATCGTGTTCCCTTCGATGAGGATGTCGTATGGTCCGGCCGGCGGTCCGCCGTGCCCAGGGATCACCATCGC
>CBQVAZ010000361.1:0-4369 GCA_967720205.1 uncultured Gemmatimonadaceae bacterium
CCGATCGATCACGGGCCGGTCGGTCGATGCCGGCACGCCGATGTAGCAATGCTGGACGCTCTCGATCGTACCTAACGAGTGCACGCCGGCGTCGAACTGCGCGCGCTGTGTCGGCGTGAGGTCTGGACGGAGCCAGAAGTAGACAGCGTGGACGAACATTTGCGAGGTGGGATAGAAGACCTGAAAAGATGGCCCTTTACAAGTAACTCAGCCAACAATCGCGTCGCGTCGCCTTGACGCGCGAGAACCAGCGGCACGCGGGATAGAGCGCCACCACAATCACGGCCCACACGACGTACGCGACCCACAGGTCGTAGCCAAACTGAGGGGGAAACAGCTCTCGCGGCCCGCCCATCGACGGCACGGGATGGAAGATGAATCTGAGCGCACCGCTTCCATAGCGAACCAAAGCGAACAGCACCGCGGCGATGTGCGCGGCGTAGAAGTGCGCAACGAAATAGAAGAGCGGTACTCGACCAAAGACGACCAAGGGATTCGACTCCTTGAATCCGGGTCGATCGAACCAGGCCAGCAGCAGGCACATCGGGCCTAACGTCATCAGCAGAAAGGCGAGCGATGGCGGATACTTCGTCGTGTTGAGAAAGGAGAGCAGCGTGTAGATGGGTGAGCGCTGCGAGGCCCACGGCGCTGGATCTCCGTAGCCATTGAGCGCGCGGAGAAGCACGAAGCCAAGCGTCATGGCCACGCCAACGAGGACGAGGTGCCTTCGTCGCGCCTCTCGTTCCCCGAGAAACAATGGGCCGAAACAGAAGCCTAACGACATGACCGCGATCCACGGGATGAGCGGATAGCCCACAATGAATGTCGCCCCGTCCAGGCGAAACGCCCCAACCTGGTGGACCAGATTCCACAGGCCCGCGGCGGATCCGAACTGCGCGGCATTCACCTTGTCCAGCAGGTTGTGCAGCGCGATCACCGCGAGGCTCACCACAGCCAGAACACGCAGCGGCAGCCACACGAGCAACGACAATCCGATCATGGAGAGGCCGAGTACCCAGAGGACGAGAAGGAGAAATGGGTACTGCAGCGAAAAGTTGAAGTTGTACGCCAGGCGCATGACCGTGAGCTCCAACAGAACCAGCCACAGCCCGCGCGTCAGCAGAAAGGTCGAGAGTTCTCGCTTGGTCTTTCCGCGCTGCCACCAGAGATAAGCGCCAAGCCCCGCGGTGAACGCGAACGCCGGGGCGACGATATGCGTGATCCAGCGCGTAAAGAAAAGTGCGGGCGTTGTGCTCGCGAGATCTGTCGGCTGGGACGTCATCGCCGCGCGATGGATGAAGTCGCGCACGTGGTCGATCGCCATGATGATCATCACGAGCCCGCGAACCGCGTCGATCGCCGCCACACGCCGCGCGGAACTGGTTGTCGCTACGTTGCCCATCTCATGCTCCGTATCGAGCTTAGCGACAGCCTAACGACCTAGAGTAGCAATGCTAGGTGAGGCACTGTCAGAGCACTGCAAGAAAGTCGACTCAGCCCAACAATTACTGCGATGCGCTGCCTAACAGTACAGCACCGCGACTAAGGCATGGTCGAATTGCTGACGAACGCCAGCCGCGTTCCATCGGGCGACCAGGATGGAACGTTGATCGTCCCCTGGCCACCGTATACGTACGCGATGACGCGCGCCGCACCGCCACCGACGGGCATCAATTTCAACATGACGTGCTTGTAGAACGGATGATCGTCCTTGTCAACATCCGGCGGAAATGCGAGGTACGCGATCCACTTACCGTCTGGCGAGATGTGCGGGAACCAGTTGTTGAAACCGTCGCTCGTGATCTGCTCTTGCCCGCTGCCATCTGGTCGCATACGCCAGATTTGCATCCGTCCACTGCGCGATGAGTTGAAATAGATGTACGCGCCGTCTGGCGTGAACTCCGGCCCGTCGTCCAGCCCCGGTGCGGACGTTAGGCGGATCTCGCTTCCCCCGGTGACGGGAATCTTGTAAACGTCCAACTCGTCGCCGCGAATGCCGGTGTACACCAGCCAGCGTCCGTCGGGCGACCAGCCATGCAGGTACGATGGTCCTTTCGCTGTCACGCGCTTTGGGGTGCCGCCGGTTGCAGGCAGCGTGTAGATGATTGAGGCGCCACTATCCTCCACCGCGTGGTGGCTGATGGCCAACATGCGGCCGTCGAACGAAAGAACGTGATCGTTGTTGTTGCGCGTCGCGAATCCGGTATTGACCGCCGCGGCCGAGCGTGATGAGAGATCGAAGCGGTAAAGGCGACCCTCCTGCGCGTAGATCAACGCTTTACCGTCGCGAGTCCAGTTAGGCGCCTGAAACGATCCGCGGTAACGGTGCACGATCGTTGCGTTGCCCGTTGCGACGTCCAGAATCTCGAGGTTGCTGCCGAGGTAATCGCGATAGGGGACCAAATCCCGCTTCGCGGGCGTCGTGATGCGCACGTTGCTGAATGTGGCCCGCTCGATGATGGTGTTGTTATGCGCGCACACGAAAACGCCGACGTATACAGTATCTGGGAGGGACACGCCGGAGAGCTCCTGCGTGACGAGCATGTCACCGAATCGCGCGATCGACATAACGTAGACGCTGTCGCGCCGCTCGAGCTGGATCACCGCGTCCGCGTCAGGCAGGCTGTCGCGCGACTTCTCCTCCTCCGTGATCGCGCCTGTCGTTCGACGGAACTGGAGCGATGCCAGCCCATCGCCGTGTAAGGCCGCGGTCACGTGCGCGCTGTTCGTCTCAAGAGAAGGGCGAATGGTCCAGCCGATTTTCCGATGCGCCTCGACTCCCGCCCCGACGAAACGTGCCCTCGTGGAAAGAATGAAGTTGCCCGTCATCCGCTTCCACACGAAATGAAAATCATCGCGCTCATTCCACATGTTCTGACCCGAGCCCGCAACCAGATACGACTGGCGTTGCGGGTCGTATGACGCGGATCCAGCACTTTTAACACGGCCGACGTCCGTTTGGGCGTCGAAGATGCCGACCGGGCTTTGGGCGCCAACGACGTCGCAGAACCATGCGAGGTTCAGCGCGCAGGCGAGAATACGGCAACGCTGCGGCATCAGCTTGGACATCTGCCTAACGCCATGCCCTCCGTATACGCTCCGGTTAGGCGTCGCAGTGGGGTTCGCTATTTCTGCCGCACAAGCACTAGCATTGTCGCGCTGCGCGACGGCGGCGTCACGAGCTGTCCCCCGATCATCGTCAGAAAGTCGGCGCCAGTGTTCGAGAGCCACAGCGTGTCGCCGCTGACACGGAAGTGGAATTTGTCGGATCCTCCCGACATGAAGTTGGGGCTTCGCGCGACGACCGGGTGAACTGTGAGCGTAGAGTCGGCGACCTCGTACGTGCCGGCGTTGGCGACAAAGGAATCGTACGCCGCGAGTTTCTCGGCGTCCGTGACACTATCCTTTGCGGCCAATGTGCGAGGCTGATTGCCCGTGACGCGCATGAAGCTGTAGTACTTGTCGCCAAAGAGATAAACACTCGGCTGCACAGTCGTGTTGGCCGCGGAATCTGGGCCGCTCACCTGGATGCTCACGACGCGCCACGCGCCTTCGAGCGGTGACTCCGAGGACTCGGCCCGTTCCGGCCGTTCGCATGCCGCGAGCAAAGTTGCCGCGAGAGCTGCGAGCGCGACTGGCGTCGTAATGTGCACGTTCATGAGGCTCGCTCCAGCGTTAGGGGGAACGAAGAACGATCAGTGCAGCCTACCTCTTCACGGCGATCCCCTGGACTTCGAATCGCGCGCCGAAGAGAAGAGTGCCGGCGCCGAGGAACGCGCGCGCCGGAAACTCCTTCTTGAAGTATGTGCGGTAGACGCGATTGAACGCGTCGTAGTGCTTCACGTCGGAGCAGAAGATCTGCACCGACACGAGATCGTCCATCGTCATCCCAGCCTTCTCGAGCGTCCCCTTCATGTCTTCGAGGACAAGGCGCGCTTCCTCTTCCGCTGTCGCGGGAATTTTGCGATCAGCCGTGAGACCGATCTTGCCGGCGAGGTACAGGGTGTTACCGACCACCACACCGGCACTGAACGGCGGTACCGTCGTGTCGCTGGCCATGCGTGGATCTATGTATCGCCGTTGTTGAGCGGCGAGCGCACCAGGTACGGCGACGAGAGTCAAAAGGGTCATTCGGATCAAGCGACGCATATCTCCTCCAAAGACAAATGCATCTACGGTGCACTGAACCTAACGAGGACTCCTTGGCTACATCTTGGGCGCCGGCGCTTCCGAACCGATGTCGCGGTACAGCCGCCACACACCGTCAGCGTCTTTGCGCCAGACGACCATGTAACGGCCAGCGTTGGAAACAGGCTTGTTTCCTTTCTTGGTCGTCCCCGACATGCTGTAATGTCCGATCTCGACGATG
>CBQVAZ010000362.1:0-4349 GCA_967720205.1 uncultured Gemmatimonadaceae bacterium
CGGCGATCGGCAGTGCGACGCTGGATGAGAGGAGCGCGAACCGAAGGAGCGAAGCAATCGTGCTCATACACGTCTCCCGTTAGGCGAGTGTGTTGCCTATGGGCCGTTCCAACACGCGAGAAACACACATATGAAAGACCGTTTTGCTCACGTTGGAACGGTCCTATGGCGTCAAATCGGATCGATAGGTCGTTGAAAACACGAGGAAGCGCGATACGTCGCGCAGGCTTTGCGCCGAGTATCGAATCGTATGCGAATCGCGGCGCTCGATTCCTGGAAGCAAGGCCATGACTTCGGCTGGCAGATAATTCTTATAAACGATGTCGAGGGTATACGGACCATTTACGCGGTGCGGTTTGAAATCGCGGAGTCGACTGATCGCGGCACGCGCGCGTTCCTTGATCAGCGCTTGACCCGCGGCCGGTGTCATCGTGGCTGCTGAGTGGAAGCCGATGCTTTGCTTAACGACGGCGCCTTCGACGTCACCGAGCAGCGTACGCACTTCGCCGACCGCCGACTCGTCGCCACTCACCAGCACGACTGGAACTCCCACGGATCCAGCGAGAGCCGCATTCATACCCGACTCGGCGATTGGGCGACCGTTGAGATAAACGCCGGCGAAGGTCGCGCTGGACATCGTGTGTGCGCGAACGCCCTGAGTGTTTGTCGTGGCCGAGTGATATCCGATGAACATCGCCGCGGAGAATGTCGAGTCGATGCCGTGCATCATCGATAGCGGGCGGTTTCCCCCGCGAATGATCGTTACGTCGATCGGGAAGCGATCGATGAGCAGGTTTTGCATGTTGCCATGTGAGTCGGCGACGACGAACTGCGTCGCGCCAGCCTCACGCGCGCCTTCGATCGCCGCGAGCGCCTCAGCTGTCATGAACTCGCGGAAGCGTTGATACTCGAAGCCCTCTGGACCGAGCTGTTCTGGGCTGACGACGCCCGTGATCCCCTCCATGTCGACCGAGATGAAGACTTTGATCGGGCGCTGGGCCGTGGCCAATGTGCCGGCGAGGGCCGTCAGGATGAAAGCGGCGGTGAGTTTCTTGTGCATCGGCGACGCTCCAGCGTGTCCCGTTAGGCGGAGGGAGGTAGTCGCATAACATGCCCGGGCCGCGCCAGCGGCGCCAGAGTGAACCCGCGTAGCGCTTGGGCGCCTCAGCGAGCAAGTTTGGCGCGTGAGCGATGCAACGGATCGGCTGGTGGCCATGGGTAGGCGCCCGGTAGCCGGGATCATGGGAGCGGCCGACGCCGCGCCCGTCCATGAACGGGATGCCGAGCGCCTGGGGGAATTGCTCGCCCAGCAAGGCTGGATCGTACTGACTGGGGGCCGGCCGTTCGGCGTGATGGAGGCGGCGATGCGTGGAGCAAAGCGTGTGCGTGGCAGCCTAACGATCGGCGTTCTGCCGACGGCGGACGAGACGCCGTCTTCTTACGTCGACGTGGCGATCCGCACGGATCTCGGCCACGGGCGTAACAACGTGAACGTGCTCTCGAGCGACGTTGTCTTCGCCTGTGGAATTGGAGGCCCCGGGACGGCCTCCGAGGTAGCGCTCGCGATCAAGAACGGTCGTCCGGTCGTGCTCGTAGCCCCGGAGGAGGCGGCTTCGCGCTTCTTCTTGGGCCTGCCGGGCGCCAAGATTCGCGTGGTGCCGTCGGCGGACGAAGCGGTGGCGATGGCAGTTACTCTACTCGATAATCGTTAGGTGACCATCATGGCCCGTCGTGTCCAGGCGTTTGTGCTCATACTCGCGTGCATCGCTCACCCGAGCGTCGCCCTGAGCCAGCGACAACCGGCGCCGGCGCCGCGTCCTGGCGCGGCTGCGTGGGAAGCATTCGTGCGCGCGTTCGATGCGTACTGTCAGGCGGATTCAATCGTGGGTGCGAGCACGCTCTTCATGCACGATGGGAGCGTCGTGGCATGGCACAATCGCGGCATGGGGGATCGCGAGCGCGGAGAGCGCGTGGACAGCAACACGATTTTCCACTGGGGATCGATCACCAAGACCCTGACGGCCATCAGCATCATGCAACTGCGCGACCGTGGCCGCCTAGCGTTGGACGACCACGTGACAAACTACATCCCCGAGCTGCGCCAGGTGCACAATCCATTCGGGTCGATGGACGGCATCACGATCCGCATGCTGATGTCGCACAGCGCGGGCTTTCAGAATCCGACATGGCCGTGGGATACGGGTGCGGATTGGGAGCCGTTCGAGCCGACTCGATGGGACCAGCTCGTGGCGATGATGCCGTACATGAAGATCCACTTCGCGCCGGGATCGCGCTTCGGGTACAGCAATCCGGCCTTCATTTATCTGGCACGAATCATCGAGCAGCTGAGCGGGGATCCGTGGTCGCATTATGTGCAAAAGAACATCCTGACGCCGTTAGGCTTGACGCGCAGTTACTTCGGCGGGACGCCGTACCACCTGGAGCGCAACCGTTCGAACAACTATTACGTGACTGACGATTCCAGCGGCCGGCTGCGCGTGCGGGCGAATGGACGCGATTTCGATCCGGGGATCACGATGCCGAACGGCGGCTGGAACGCGCCTCTGGCAGATCTCGCGACGTATGCGGCATTTCTCACAAACGCTTCGTTAGGCGACTCCACGCGCGCTCGGTTGTACAACGTGGTGCTCAAGCGCTCGAGCCTGGAGGAGATGTGGCACGCCGTTGTTCCGTATGGTGGCGAGGAGGGGAAGAAAGGCGACGGCATGGGCCTGTCGTTCTTCATTCATCCGCGTGGTGAGACGACAGTCGTTGGGCATACGGGGAGTCAGGCGGGATTTCGTGCGTATCTGTACATCAATCCACAGACGCGCGATGCGATCATCGCGGCGTATAACACGACCAACTTTACAAAGAGTGCTGCCGACGCCGCAGCGAATGAGATCCTCGAGCAGGCCCGGCTCCTGCTTGCAAGGCCTTAATTCTCTAACTGCTCTTTACCGCAGAGAACGCAGAGAACGCGGAGGACTGCGTTGTGAAAGCTCTCACATTTGGTTCACCATCCGTGTAATCCCATTCTTTAGTTGTCTGACGTGAAAGTTGATTAATAGCCCAACGCGATAATCGCCCAGCTTTAGGTAAGACAAGAGTTGCGCTTCATGAATAGGATGCTGTTTGGTAACCGCCTTTACTTCGACCAAAACGGCACCATCCACGAGAATGTCGAGCCGATAGCCTGCCTCTATTCGGACTCCGTCATAGAAGATGTCTAGCGGAGTTTCTAGCTGCACTTGATAACCGCGATTCTTGAGTTCATGCGCGAGACAGAGGCGATACGCACTTTCGAGCAATCCTGGTCCTAGCTTTGAGTGGACACGCATAGCTGCATCCACTACTTGACCGGTCGTGTGGTCCATGTCTTTCATTCTCACTCCTCTGCGTTCTCTGCGTTCTCTGCGGTGAAAAGCAGTTCTCGTAAGCTCGCGCTATGGTGTCATGTGACCGTCACGCTTCTCGTGGCTGCCACCAGTACTGCTGCGCAGAGTGCGCCGGCGGATACGGCGCAGTGCTTCGGCTTCTCATTTGGCACATGGAAACCCGCGTTAGACCTTGCTTCCGCAGGCCATAGCACCGCGCCACTCGACTCGGCGCTGCTCAAAGCACCCGGTGGACGAGAGTGGGCCTCTGACGCGACGCCTAACGATACAACGCTGCTGCTCTTTCCTTCGTGGTGGCCCGTCGGAGTCGAGATCACATTCGTCCGGCGGCCGCGTACATTCGCTGACACGGTGACCGGACGCGCAGTCGCTCTCGTCGCGAGCGGAGCCATCGCGCCGCCGCGAGCGGCGGTGCGCGCTTGGCGCGTCCCCTGCCGCTGAGCAGCATGTTCCTGCCGGAGCTGTTCGGCCCGAGCCTCAAGCGGCGAGCACGGGAACCGGCGCTCGATACCGAAATCGATGGACGTTTACAGACACTGACATTCGGCGACCTGGATGCGCGCTCGAATTGCCTCGCTGCCGAGCTCGCGGCGCGTGGAGTGGCCGCCGGTGACCGCGTCATCCTGTTCATGCCTAACAGCGTTGCCTTCATCGACACCTTCCTCGCGACGCTCAAACTCGGTGCAGTCGTCGTCCCCGTGAACGTGCTGTATCGCGAGCGCGAGCTTACGCACATCCTCGCGGATGCCGAGCCGCGCGCGGTCGTCACGACCGACGAACTCGGCGCGCACATTCCGCCCCAGGTCACGCGCTGGACAGCGAGTGAATTGAGCGCTGCCGCCCGGCGTCGCACGCCGACAGAGATATTCGTTAGGCGCGCTCCAGACTGGCCGGCAGGAATCGTGTACACGTCGGGCACGACCGGGCGTGCCAAAGGCGCCGTCCTCTCAC